>NZ_JAERJS010000003.1:0-184193 GCF_018257525.1 Tatumella sp. JGM130
GCTGAAACTCCGCCACTGATGGCGGAAGGAAGATGCACAGAGCCAGACATTTACACGGGGAACCGCTATTCAGAGGTAAAAGGTAATGCCCCGGGCACGGATTGTTAAGGCCCGCGCCCTCGGGCCTTAACCAATCAACAAACAAAACATTCCCCTGTTAGCCAATGGTACGCTCACCACGCGACAGCCCGATAACCCCGGAACGGACAACTTCAACAATTTCTGTCACTCCGCGTAATACATTCAGAAATGCATCCAGTTTATCGCTGCTTCCGGCCAGTTGTACCGTGTACAAAGAGGTACTGACATCAACAATCTGTCCGCGGAAAATATCGGCACAACGTTTTACTTCCTCTCGCTGCCCTCCTCCGGCCTGGATCTTAACCAGCATAATTTCACGTTCAACACTGGCCGTCTGCCCCAGCTCACTGACACGTAAAACATCGACCAGTTTATGCAGCTGTTTTTCAATTTGCTCCAGTACCTTCTCATCGCCTACCGTCTGGATAGTCATTCGCGATAAGGTCGGATCATCCGTCGGAGCAACAGTCAGACTTTCAATGTTGTAACCACGCTGTGAAAACAGTCCGATAACACGCGATAATGCGCCAGATTCATTCTCAAGTAATACCGATAAAATACGGCGCATTATTCAGTCCTCCCGGTTTTACTTAACCACATCTCATTCATTCCACCGCCACGCACCAGCATCGGATATACGTGCTCGCTGCCATCAACATGTACATCAGCAAACACTAACCGGCCGCTGGCAACAATTTTCAGCGCTTCGCTCAGTTTTTCATCCAGCATCGCCGGATCACTGATCGTCATCCCGACGTGTCCGTAGGCTTCAGCCAGACGGACAAAATCCGGTAAAGACTGCATATATGACTGAGAATGACGCCCGGAGTAGATCATATCCTGCCATTGCTTAACCATGCCCAGATAGCCGTTATTCAGATTCAGGATCAGTACCGGCAGGTTATACTGTAATGCCGTAGATAATTCCTGAATATTCATCTGGATACTGCCATCCCCGGTGACACATACCACAGTCGCTTCCGGTACGGCCATTTTAACACCCAGCGCCGCAGGTAAACCAAAGCCCATGGTGCCCAGCCCGCCGGAGTTGATCCAGCGACGTGGCTGGTTAAAACGATAATGCAACGCAGCAAACATCTGATGCTGACCGACATCAGAGGTCACATACGCGTCTCCGCCCGTAAGCCGCCAGAGTGCATCAATTGCCGCCTGTGGTTTGATGGTATCGCCTGAAGGATCAAACGCCAGACAATCACGTGCACGCCAGCCTTCAATCTGTTGCCACCAGCCGTCAGTTTCCGGTCCGGCAGCGTCCGCTGAATTCAACAGTTCCAGCATCTGCTGTAATACCTGCCCGGCATCACCGACCACCGGAATATCTGCAGCAACCGTTTTAGAAATCGAGGCCGGGTCAATATCGATATGGATAATGGTCGCATCAGGGCAGTATTTCGCCAGATTATTGGTCGTCCGGTCATCGAAACGAACGCCAATAGCAAAAATGACATCCGCATGATGCATCGTCATATTGGCTTCATAAGTACCGTGCATGCCAAGCATACCAACACTTTGCGGATGTGTTCCGGGAAATGCCCCCAGCCCCATCAGGGTGGTGGTCACCGGAATCTTCAGTGTTTCGGCCAGAGTCAGTAATGCTGTTTCGCAGCCGGAAGTAATGACCCCGCCCCCGGCGTAAATCACCGGCTGCCGGGCAGCCAGCAAGGTCTGTAATGCGCGCTTAATCTGCCCGCGATGGCCCTGTGTGGTCGGATTATAAGAACGCATGGAGACCTGTTCCGGCCAGTGATAAGGCAGTTTTACTGCGGGGTTTAACACATCTTTGGGTAAATCAATAACCACCGGTCCCGGGCGTCCGGAAGCGGCCAGCCAGAACGCTTTTTTGATCACTTCAGGAATATCTTCGGTACGCTTTACCAGAAAGCTGTGCTTCACTATCGGCCGGGAGATCCCCACCATATCGCATTCCTGAAAAGCATCGCTGCCGATCAGCGAAGACGCAACCTGCCCGGAAAGTATCACCATCGGAATCGAGTCCATATACGCCGTAGCTATGCCGGTAATGGCATTGGTCGCCCCGGGGCCAGAGGTGACCAGAACCACGCCCGTATCACCGGTGGCCCGCGCCAGTCCATCGGCCATATGTACCGCAGCCTGCTCATGGCGCACCAGAATATGGTCAATACCTCCGACAGTCTGCAACGCATCGTAAATATCCAGCACCGCGCCTCCGGGATAACCAAAGACCTGCTTTATACCCTGGTCAATCAATGACTGAACGACCATTTCGGCTCCTGACAACATCTCCATTTTTGCCTCCAGGCGATAACTCAAATTACGCACATGCATAACTGACAAACGGTAACCTTCCACCCTTTTGCTGCGGAATAAAGATCGGAAACTTACAGCGGAGTCAGCCTGTCAGTTTATCGCTGCATAGTGTTCATTCAGGGGAAGACAGCATTTATTATCTGCATTTCATCCGGCTAACATAACCGCAGAAATGGTGTCAGGCAAACCGGCTGCTGATTAACAGCGGTAATTATTTTATAAAAATTACTGCCATTTCAGCGGACAGCCAAAGAATAAAGCTACTGACATAATTATTAGTAGTTAAATATTCTGCCTTTATAACCTGATACAGATAATAATGAAATTTACCGATACTACCCCCGGAAATATGACAGTGCCCTGCTCCGCATATTTACACGGTAATAAATTTATTCTCTGATAAACCATAGTAATTCAATATATTTCACTAGTATAAAGCTTAGTAGCCGTCATTTACCTCGACAAAATCGCCAATAAAAAACAATAAATATCAATAAATTACACCAGAAACCCTGACTTATACTGTCTCGAAGCACAGGACCATGACGGCAGATAAATTGTTGTCCCCTGACACTCCTCTTTTTGGGCCGGTTAATCCAGAACATTACTCTGTTATGGGGAATTAAATAGCCCTTTACTTTAGGTTGACATGAAGAACAGATTCCAGTACCAATATATACATACTTAATTTCCGGGGTCTGAACAGATGATTCATTTTAACCTCCTTCCAGGACTACTCCTTCTCGCATTAAATATGCGCGGTAGTTCTGTGGGCGGAATCAAAAAATGATTCGGGCCTGATAACAGAAAAACCCGCGCCGCAGCGCGGGTTTTTTTATGCCCGCAGCCAGGTGCAGTAAAATACTAAAGGAATCTACTGATGAGCGAGCAAGTCATTATTTTTGATACAACATTACGTGACGGTGAACAGGCGTTACAGGCCAGCCTGAGTGTCAAAGAAAAATTACAAATTGCTCTGGCACTGGAAAGGATGAAAGTCGATGTTATGGAAGTCGGCTTTCCCGTCTCCTCTCCGGGTGACTTTGAATCGGTTCAGACCATTGCCCGGACTATTAAAAACAGCCGCGTCTGCGGACTGGCGCGTTGTGTGGAAAAAGATATTGACGCGGCCGCTGAAGCCCTGCGGGTGGCCGACGCTTTCCGTATCCACACCTTTATTGCAACCTCTCCGATGCACATTGCCACCAAGCTGCGCAGTACCCTGCCGGAAGTGATCGAACGTGCGGTGCATATGATTAAACATGCCCGTAACTATACAGATGATGTGGAGTTTTCCTGCGAAGATGGCGGCCGGACTCCGATAGATGATTTGTGCCGGGTTGTGGAGGCCGCAATTAATGCCGGAGCCCGTACCATCAATATCCCTGACACTGTCGGTTATACCCTGCCCCATGAATATGCCAATATTATCTCAGCGTTAACTCAGCGTGTTCCTAATATTCATAAAGCTATTTTGTCCGTGCATACTCATGATGATTTAGGGATGGCAGTCGGTAACGCCGTCGCTGCCGTTCAGGCGGGAGCCCGTCAGGTGGAAGGAACCCTGAATGGCCTGGGTGAACGTGCCGGTAACTGTGCGCTGGAAGAAGTCATTATGGCGATCAAAACCCGCCAGCAAATACTGAACGTTAGCACCCGCATCAATCATCAGGAAATTTACCGTACCAGCCAGATTGTCAGTCAGATTTGTAATATGCCAATTCCAGCCAATAAAGCTGTGGTCGGGAGCAATGCTTTCGCACACTCCTCCGGTATTCACCAGGACGGTGTGCTGAAAAACCGTGAAAACTACGAAATCATGACCCCCGAATCGATTGGTCTGAACCAGATACAGTTAAACCTGACCTCCCGTTCCGGCCGCGCCGCAGTGAAGCATCGTATGGAAGAGATGGGATACACAGAAGCTGATTATGATGCAGCCGCTTTATATGATGCCTTCCTGAAACTGGCCGACAAAAAAGGCCAAATCTTCGACTACGACCTGGAAGCACTGGCGTTCATCAATAAGCAGAATGAAGAACACGACCATTTCAGCTTACAGGATTTTAATGTGCAGTCAGGGTCCAATATTACGGCTACGGCCTCAGTAAAACTGGCCTGTGGCAACGATATTAAAGAAGAAGCAGCCACAGGTAATGGTCCGGTTGATGCGGTATATCAGGCAATTAACCGTATTACCGGTTATCAGGCAGAACTGGTGAAATACCAGTTATCCGCCAAAGGTCATGGTGAGAATGCTCTGGGGCAGGTCGATATTGTGATTAGCTATAACCACCGTAAATTCCATGGTGTCGGCCTGGCGACGGATATTGTTGAGTCCTCAGCCACAGCGATGGTCAACGCCCTGAATAATATCTGGCAGGCAAAGCAGGTAGAAAAAGAATTGCAGCGTAAATCAAAGAATGAAGCTAAGGAAACCGTGTAATTATGTCTACGTCCTTCCATATTGCAGTATTACCGGGTGATGGTATTGGTCCGGAAGTGATGACCCAGGCTCTGAAAGTTCTGGCTGCCATCCGTGAACGTTTTTCCATTAACATCACAACCGCGCAGTATGATGTTGGTGGTATCGCTATTGATAACCACGGTCAGCCACTGCCCCCGGAAACACTGGCAGGATGTGAACAGGCCGATGCCGTATTATTTGGTTCCGTCGGTGGCCCGAAATGGCAGCATCTGCCGCCCGACGGGCAGCCAGAGCGTGGCGCACTGTTACCATTACGTAAACACTTCAAATTATTCAGTAACCTGCGCCCGGCGGCCTTGTATCACGGGCTGGAAGCTTTCTGCCCGCTGCGCAGCGATATTGCGGCCCGCGGTTTCGATATTTTATGCGTCCGTGAATTAACTGGCGGGATCTATTTCGGCCAGCCGAAAGGACGTGACGGGCGCGGTGATCAGCTGCGTGCATTCGATACAGAAGTTTACCACCGCTATGAAATCGAGCGTATTGCCCGGCTGGCGTTTGAATCCGCAGCAAAACGCCGCGGGAAAGTCACCTCGGTCGATAAAGCTAACGTATTGCAGTCTTCCATCCTGTGGCGTGAAACGGTCAGCGAAATCGCCAAAGAATACCCGGCGATCGAACTGGAACATATCTACATTGATAACGCGACCATGCAGTTAATCAAAGATCCTTCCCAGTTTGATGTGCTGCTGTGTTCCAATTTGTTTGGCGACATCCTGTCGGATGAATGTGCGATGATCACCGGGTCGATGGGCATGCTGCCATCAGCCAGTCTGAATGAGCAGGGCTTTGGTTTATATGAGCCAGCCGGGGGTTCAGCACCGGATATTGCCGGTCAGAACATTGCCAATCCGATTGCTCAGATCCTGTCCCTGTCCCTGTTGTTACGTTACAGCCTGAATGCCGGTGATGCCGCTGACAGTATCGAGCAGGCTGTCAACCGTGCGCTGGAAGAAGGTTTCCGTACCCGTGATCTGGCAGGTCAGGGACCGGCTGTCAGTACTGATGAGATGGGCGATATCATTGCCCGGTTTATTACCGGAGAAAAATAAAAAATGAGCAAAACATTATACCAGAAGTTATTTGATGCACATGTCGTCTACGAAGCCGAAAACGAAACACCTTTACTGTATATCGATCGCCATTTAGTCCATGAAGTCACCTCTCCGCAGGCATTCGATGGCCTGCGCGCTCAGGGCCGCCCTTTGCGCCAGCCATCAAAAACCTTCGCGACAATGGACCACAACGTGTCCACTCAGACCCGTGATATTAATGCATCCGGTGAGATGGCCCGCATCCAGATGCAGGAACTGATCAAAAACTGTGAGGAATTCGGTGTTCAGCTGTATGACCTGAACCACCCTTATCAGGGGATAGTCCATGTGATTGGGCCCGAGCAGGGCATGACGTTGCCGGGCATGACTATCGTCTGCGGAGATTCCCACACCGCGACTCATGGTGCGTTCGGATCGCTGGCATTCGGGATCGGTACTTCTGAAGTTGAACATGTGATGGCCACCCAGACCCTGAAACAGGGCCGGGCTAAAACCATGAAAATTGAAGTGACAGGTCAGGCGGCTGCCGGTATCACGGCTAAAGATATCGTGCTGGCCGTGATCGGTAAAACCGGCAGTGCCGGGGGTACCGGTCATGTTGTCGAGTTCTGCGGCCCGGCCATCGAAGCCCTGAGCATGGAAGGTCGTATGACCCTGTGTAATATGGCCATCGAGATGGGCGCAAAAGCAGGCCTGGTTGCCCCTGACGAAACGACCTTTAATTACCTGAAAGGCCGCCAGTTTTCCCCGACCGGTGAACAATGGGCACAGGCCGTAAATTACTGGCAGAGCCTGAAGTCAGATAAAGATGCGGTATTTGATAGTATCGTGACCCTGGATGCGGCAGATATTGCCCCTCAGGTCACCTGGGGGACCAACCCGGGCCAGGTCATTGCCATTAACCAGCCAATTCCGGCACCTGAGTCTTTCAGTGACCCGGTTGAGCGCGCCTCCGCGGCGAAAGCACTGGCCTATATGGGACTGGATGCCGGTATCCCGCTGACAGAAGTCAGTATTGATAAAGTGTTTATCGGTTCCTGTACCAATTCACGTATCGAAGACTTACGTGCCGCTGCCGCTGTCGCCAAAGGACGTAAAGTGGCACCGGGCATAGTCGCGATGGTGGTGCCCGGTTCCGGTCCGGTCAAAGCACAGGCCGAAGCCGAGGGGCTGGATAAAATATTTACCGATGCCGGCTTTGAATGGCGTCTGCCCGGCTGCTCAATGTGTCTGGCGATGAATAACGACCGGCTGAACGCGGGGGAACGTTGTGCATCCACCAGTAACCGTAACTTTGAAGGCCGTCAGGGCCGTGGCGGGCGCACTCACCTGGTCAGCCCGGCAATGGCTGCCGCAGCTGCGGTGACCGGCCGTTTTGCTGACATCCGTGAACTGAACTAAGGAGCTGTTGATGGCCACTAAATTTATCCGACATACTGGTATTGTTGCGCCGCTGGATGCAGCCAACGTCGATACAGATGCCATTATTCCCAAACAGTTTTTACAGAAAGTGACCCGCACCGGGTTTGGTCAGCATTTGTTTAATGACTGGCGTTTTCTGGATGACGCAGGACAAGTCCCGAATCCGGAGTTTGTGCTGAATAAACCGCAATTCAAAGGTGCCAGTATTTTGCTGGCCCGCGAGAACTTTGGTTGTGGATCGTCCCGTGAGCATGCCCCCTGGGCCCTGACCGATTTTGGTTTCCGTACCGTTATCGCGCCTGCTTTTGCCGATATTTTTTATGGCAACAGCTTTAATAACCAGCTGTTACCGGTGATCCTGACAGAAGAGCAAGTGGATGAACTGTTCCGTCTGGTGGCAGAACAGCCGGGCATCGAATTTGTGGTGGATTTGGAAAACCTGGAAGTGATTGCCGGCGGGAAACATTATCCGTTCACCCTCGACAGCTTCCGTCGTCATTGCATGCTGAACGGTTTAGACAGTATCGGTCTGACTCTGCAACATGAATCTGCTATTGCCGATTACGAAACCCGCCAGCCTGCGTTTTTACGTTAATCCGGCATCAGGTCACGGTTTTTAGCCGATCCCCCGCCCTGCTGGCGGGGGATCACCGGCCGCACTCTGCGGATTCTTTTACCCGCCAGGTCAGTAGTAACGCAATCACTGTCAGCCCGGAAGCCAGCCAGTAAATCGCCTCATGTCCCCACCAGCTGCTGATGCTCCCCTGTAACACCCCGGCAAAAATCATTCCCGTGGATACAGAGTTAGTAAACATTGTCGTCGCCACCCCGGCCTGGCCCGGCATCAGATCCTGAAACCACAGCATAACCAGCCCGGCAACGATACCGATAAAGATGGCGTTAAATACTTGCAGCGCCAGCAGACTGGTATAGGTGTGGAACAACAACATGCCGGGGTAAAACAATACCCCCGCAGTCACCGCCAGTAAGACCAATGGCCGTTTACCTATACGCTTAGCCAGCATACCGGCCAGGATCATTACCGGAATTTCCAGCCCTGCTGCTGTGCCCATCAATACCCCCGCAACTTTTTCCGGCATGCCCAGAGTACTGCTGATATAAAGCGGCATATCGATGATATACATCATATTACAGGTCCACATCAGTACCGAGGCGATAAACAGCCCGCGGGTGCTGGTATTTTTCCAGCCCGACACCGTACTGCGCGCCAGATTATCCGCCGGGAAAATTTTCGGGACCGATGGCAGAGTAAAACGGATAAGTATTAGTGAAATAACAAATAATACGGCAGCAAACAGATACAGGGTCATAAACCCGCGGGTTAATGCCACGGCAAATGACAGCGGGGGGCCGATTACCCAGGCCAGTGACATCTGTGCCCGCATTAACGAACTGAACATGACCACTTCACGACGGGTAGAGTCAGCATATTCCCTGGCAAGGGCAAAGATCTGCGGTACCACGACCGTAGTAAATGCAGCCAGCAGCAATCCCGGGCCAATCAACAGCCAGTAACTACGGGTAAACGCAAACACCAGGGCATTGCCGATCGCCATCAGACAACAAAACATCAACAGATTGCGGCGGTCACCTCGTTTATCCGAACGTCTGGCCAGCAAAAAACTGACGATAATCCCGGTGATGGCATTGACGGTAAAAAACAGTCCGACTTCAAACGGGGCGGCGTGCAGCTCTCTGCTCAGGAACAGGCTGAGGGTCGGTGCCTGTAATGCACCGGCAATACTCACAGAAAATGTAACCAGCATAAAAAACACAAATACTGAATTACTTTTGACGGGCTGAAGTTCAGTTTTTTCCATAAAGCACAACATCCGGATGCGGGAGGAAAGTAACCGACAGCATATAACAAATTACCCAAAACAGCAGATCTTGTCTGCCGGACTACGGTTCCGGACACGGAGAAAATGACCACAGTAACAGTCTGCCCGCACGGCCCGTTGCCATTCACCGCGCTGATTTGTTACACCGGATTTTTGAGGCTTTCGCCGGGCTAATGAATTGCATAGAATAGCGTGTTCTCAACGGGGTGCACTCTGGTGCTGAGATATACCCGCAGAACCTGATCCGGTTAACACCGGCGTAGGGATTTGAGACTTATTCCTCAGATCTTTTGCGCATAAACTGGCCCATCCCTCAAGGAGCGCAAAGTGTTAAAAAAATTTCTGCCTGTATTATTGATTATTTCCGCACCGGTACTTGCCGCAAAACCCGTATTAACCGTTTATACCTACGACTCCTTTTCTTCCGACTGGGGCCCCGGACCGGCAATTAAAAAAGCCTTTGAAGCCGATTGCGGCTGCGAGCTCAAATACGTTTCCCTCGGGGATGGCGTTTCTCTGCTTAACCGCCTGAGAATGGAAGGCAAACACAGTAAAGCAGATGTGGTAGTCGGGCTGGATAATAATCTGCTGGATGCGGCACAAAAAACCGGGCTGTTTACACCAACCCCGGTTGACTACCGCCAGCTGACCATCCCCGGTGGCTGGAGCAATACAACGTTTGTACCTTATGATTATGGCTATTTTGCATTCGTCTATAATAAAAAACGCCTGAAAAATCCGCCATCCAGTCTGAAACAGCTGGTCGAAAGTCCGGATAAATGGCGGGTTATTTACGAAGATCCCCGCACCAGTACCCCGGGGCTCGGGCTGCTGCTGTGGATGCAAAAAGTCTACGGCGATCAGGCTCCGGCAGCATGGCAAAAACTGGCCGCCAAAACCGTCACTGTCACCCGAGGCTGGAGCGAAGCCTATAATCTGTTTCTGAAAGGTGAGAGTGATCTGGTACTCAGCTATACCACGTCACCGGCCTATCATATTATCGAAGAGCATAATCCCGATTATGCGGCCGCTGACTTTGCAGAAGGAAATTACTTGCAGGTAGAAGTGGCGGCACGACTGAAAAACAGCCCCAATCCGGCACTGGCAAAACAGTTTATGCAGTTTGTAACCAGCCCGCAGTTTCAGGAAACACTGCCGACCGGCAACTGGATGTATCCGGTCATTAAGACCCCGCTGCCTGCCGGTTTTCAGCAACTGATGGTACCTAAAACCGCCCTGCAATACTCGCCTGCGGAAGTGGCAGAGCATCGTGCAGCCTGGATTGACGCCTGGCAAAACGCAGTCAGCCACTGATGCCGCGCTGGTTGATTCCCGGGCTGCTGGCTGCCCTGATAACCACCGGTATTGCACTGCTGGCTTTTATCAGCCTGCTGTGGAATGCCCCGCTGGGCCACGCACTATACTGGTTACGCGATCCCTACCTGTGGCATGTTATCGGCTTTTCATTTACCCAGGCCGCATTATCGACACTGCTATCAGTGCTGCCGGCAATTCTGGTCGCCCGCGCCCTGTACCGGCGGCGGTTTCCGGGCAGAAACCTGCTATTGCGTTTATGCGCGATGACCCTGGTGCTGCCGGTGCTGGTGGCGGTTTTTGGCTTACTGAGTGTCTATGGCCACGATGGCTGGCTGGCACAACTGGCCGCAAGGGCCGGTATCCCCTTCCGCTTTTCTCTGTACGGGTTACCCGGTATCTTACTGGCCCATGTCTTTTTCAATCTGCCGCTGGCCAGCCGGCTGTTATTACAATCTTTAGAGCAGATTCCGGCCGAACAACGTCAGCTGGCCGCCCAGCTGAATATGCAGGGGTTTTATTTATTTCGCTGGCTGGAATGGCCGTGGCTGAAACGGCAGCTGCTGCCGGTTGCCGCACTGATCTTTATGCTCTGCTTTTCCAGCTTTGCCATTGTATTAGCTTTAGGGGGCGGGCCACGGGCAACGACGCTGGAACTGGCTATTTTCCAGGCGCTGAGCTACGACTTCGACCCGGCTAAAGCAGCCATACTGGCACTGTTACAGCTGGCCTTCTGCCTGTTACTGGTCGCGCTGAGCCTGCGGCTGAATACCCCTCTAACCGGTAACAGCGCATTACTGCGCCACTGGCGGTCAGTCGACAACCGCTGGTCAGCACGACTGACAGACAGTCTGATCATTTTGCTGACCCTGCTGTTACTGGTGCCTCCCATCCTTGCGGTCGTGATCAATGGTGTTAACAGTCATCTTTTGTCTTCCCTGCAACAGACAGACCTGTGGCTCGCGACCCGGACATCGCTCAGTATTGCGCTGCGGGCGGGTCTGTTGTCCGTTATTCTGACAATGATGTTGTTATGGAGCAGCCGCGAATTACGTTTACGCCAGAAAATTCTGCCCGCACAACTGATGGAAAGCAGCGGAATGTTAATTCTGGCAATGCCGGGCATTGTATTGGCAAGCGGTATTTTTATGTTTTTTAACAGTACCAGCGGCATACCGGATTCACCGGAAAACATTGTGGTACTGGTGAATGCATTAATCGCCATGCCCTATGCGCTGAAAGTTCTGGATACCCCCATGCGTGATATCGCCAGCCATTATAATCAGCTCTGCCTGTCTCTGGAGATTAATGGCTGGCAGCGGTTACGGCTGGTTGAAGGACCGGCGTTAAAGCGCCCCCTTGCTCAGGCTCTGGCCTTTGCCTGTGTACTGTCAGTGGGAGATTTTGGGGTGATTTCGTTGTTTGGCAGTGATGACTTCCGGACTCTGCCGTTTTACCTGTATCAGCAAATCGGCGCCTATCGCGGACAGCAAGCGGCTGTCAGCGCACTATTACTGCTGCTGGTATGCTTTTTACTGTTTACCCTGATCGAAAAAATAGCAGGACACCATGCTGACGCTGAATAATCTGACTTACCACTATCAGTCACAAACCATGTGTTTTTCACTGCACGCAGAAGCCGGTGAGCGGGTTGCTATCCTCGGGCCCAGCGGTGCGGGGAAAAGCACCCTGCTCAGTATGATTGCCGGTTTTTTGCCTCTCAGCAGCGGGGAGTTATGGATCGACGGAAAAAACTGCACCCGGCAGCCTCCGGCACAACGCCCAGTCTCAATGTTGTTTCAGGAAAATAATCTGTTCGCACATCTGACAGCAGGACAAAACCTCGGGCTCGGGTTGCATCCCGGACTGCGTCTGACGAATTCACAAAAACAGCAGGTCACGAAGATTGCCGCCAGTGTCGGTTTGCAGGGATTACTGGACAGATTACCCGGTCAGTTGTCAGGAGGACAACGACAACGGGTCGCACTGGCCCGTTGTCTGTTACGGCAGCAACCGCTATTGTTACTGGATGAGCCTTTTTCCGCCCTGGATCCGGCCCTGCGCCAGGAAATGCTGACGCTGACGGATACACTCTGCCACACGCACAATATTACGTTACTGATGGTGTCACATAATCTGGACGATGTCCGGCAAATTGCCGGACGCAGTGTACTGGTCGATAACGGCAGTATCGTCTGGCAGGGGGCAAGCCGGCAACTGCTGAACGGAGAAGCCGAAGCCGCGACGCTACTGGGGATCCCCGCAGCGCCCGTCAGTCAATAAACACCCGCCACAGTAACTGACGGAAATGAGGCATCATCGGGTCGAATTGCAGCCCGGCCAGTCCGGCTAGCGCCAGAATAATCAGCAGCGGAGCAACCCAGCGCAAACGGCGGGCGGGCAGCAGACGACTTGCCCAGTCCTGTTTTCTGCTGCCTTTCAGCCAGCGCCAGCCGGTCCAGGCCGCCAGCCACAGGGCTATCACTTCCGCCAGCAGTAACCATTTAAACAGACTGTTTTGCGCATTATGCGGCGCATCAATCACCACGCCGGCCAGTATTCCTGGCAGCAGATACACTGGCGGCCAGAGCAGACATCCGATAATATTCGGCGGCAGAAACTTTTTCACCGGTAACTCCAGCATTCCGGCCAGTAACGGGATCAGCGGCCGTGTCGGCCCGACAAAACGACCAATCAGAATAGTCGCGACACTGTGTTCATTCAGGGCATGCTCGGTTTTATCCAGCAGACTGCGATGCTTCTGTAAATATTTCCAGCGATGTAATGGCCCCTGAAAACGCCAGCCAATATAAAATGACAGCCAGTCTCCCAGCAGGCACCCCGCCAGACCGGCCCCCCATGCCGGATACAGCCCGAGATTTCCGCTGCCAATCAGCGCACCAAGGCTGGCCATTAATACGGTACCCGGCAGGACCAGCCCGACTAATGCCAGCGATTCAAAGAACGTCACTACCGCTACCGCAAACAACGCCCAATCCGGTGACTGAGTAATGAGGTGTTGGATCCAGGCTTCCATAAAAATTCCTCAAGTTAACTGAGCCTGGATTGTCCGGAGCGAGGACACAGACGTCAAGCAGTCTGTGTCCTTAAATACAACACAAAGGCCGAGGCCGCCCCTGATACCTGCAGGGGCGGCCCCGCGGCTGTGTTATACTCTTATTCCCCAGTTCCCCGGAGATCCTGTGAATAGTCCGCAACCCGGTTTTTTACTGACCCGTCACTGGCGGGATACCCCGCACGGGATTGAACTTACCTTCTGGCTGGCTACGGATAACGGGCCGGTACAGTTGCGGGTCCCCCCTCAGCAGGCGGTTGCCTTTATCCCGCAGTCGGCAGCCGCACAGGCAGCTAACCTGTTACGCGGAGAAAACAATGTCCGTCTGACGCCTCTGCAGCTTCGTGATTTCAGCCACCAGCCCCTGTCCGGTCTGTATTGCCACCAATACCGTCAGCTTCAGCGGCTGGAAAAACGGTTTCGCGAACATGGGATCCGCGTGTATGAAGCCGATATCCGGCCTGCGGAACGTTTCCTGATGGAACGTTTTATCAACGCACCGGTCTGGTTCAGTGGCCAGCAGCAAGGGGCCGTTATCACTGATGCCCGCCTGAAGCCACATCCGGATTACCGGCCCGCCCTGAAATGGATGTCACTGGATATAGAAACCAGCGCACAGGGCGAACTTTACTGTATCGGTATTGAAGGCTGTGGCCAGCAACAGGTGATGATGCTGGGCCCTGCAACGGATGGCGATCCGCCGACAGATTTCCGTCTCGACTATGCCGCCAGCCATCAGGAATTGCTGGAGATGCTTAACCAGTGGATTACCCGCTATGACCCGGATGTTATCATCGGCTGGAACCTGGTACAGTTTGATCTGCAGATCCTGCAAAAACATGCCGAACGGTACCGTATCCCGCTGCGCTTTGGTCGCGGTAACAGCCTGCTGGAGTGGCGTGAGAACGGATTCAAACCGGGTACATTTCAGGCAATGGCGGCAGGCCGGCTGATTATTGACGGCATTGAGGCGCTGCGTTCAACCTTTCGTAATTTTTCCTCCTTCAGTCTGGAAAATGTCGCCCGTGAACTGCTGGGTGAAAGCAAGCTGATCGGGGACCCGGACAACCGGATGGCCGAAATCACGCATAATTTTGCCACCGATAAACCGGCACTGGCCCGTTATAACCTGCGGGATTGTCAACTGGTAACACGGATTTTTGAACAGACACAGCTGATGCCATTCCTGCTGGAAAGAAGCAGTGTCAATGGATTACAGGCCGATCGTCACGGCGGTTCGGTGGCCTCTTTCAGTCATTTGTATATCCCGCGTATGCACCGTGCCGGGTTTGTCGCGCCAAATACCGGCGAAATCGCTCCGTCCGCCAGCCCCGGTGGTTACGTCATGGACTCGCGGCCGGGTTTATATGATTCGGTACTGGTGCTGGATTATAAAAGTCTGTACCCGTCAATAATCAAAACTTTCCTGATTGACCCCATCGGGCTGGCTGAGGGGCTGGCCCATCCGGCAGAAGAGAGCTCGGTCGCCGGTTTTCTCGGTGCGCGTTTTTCCAGAACAGTCCACTGCCTGCCGGAAATCATTGACCAGATTTGGCGAAACAGGGATAACGCTAAACAGCAAGCTAACCAGCCCTTGTCTCAGGCATTAAAGATAATTATGAACGCATTCTATGGTGTGCTTGGTACCCCCGCCTGCCGGTTTTTTGATCCGCGACTGGCGTCTTCCATTACCCTGCGCGGACATGAAATTATGCAACAGACCCGCGACTTTATTGAACGTCAGGGATACGAGGTAATCTATGGTGATACGGACTCGATCTTTGTCTGGCTGAAAACGGCCCACAGTGAGCAACAGGCCGAAGAGACAGGCAGACAACTGGCAGACAATGTCAACCACTGGTGGCGAAAACAGCTGGCGGACCGGTTTATGCTGACCAGCGCCCTGGAACTGGAATATGAAAATCATTACTGCCGTTTTTTAATGCCTACCATCCGTGGTGCCGAACAGGGCAGCAAAAAACGCTATGCCGGCCGGGTGAATAACCACGGTAAAGACCAGATTATTTTTAAAGGACTGGAGAACGTCCGCACAGACTGGACCCCGCTGGCCAGAGAGTTCCAGCAAAAACTGTATGACCTTATTTTTCGCCGCCAGGCATGGCAGCAATATGTCCGGGATACGGTGGAGCAGCTGATGGCCGGTGAACTGGATGAACAGTTAATTTATACAAAACGACTGCGGCGTCCGCTCAGTGAGTACCAGAAAAATATTCCGCCTCATGCGCGGGCTGCTATGCTGGCTGACCAGCAACACCGTCTCGCAGGACAGACATTACGCTATCAACAAGGCGGCACCATCCGCTATGTGATGACCACCCGTGGCCCGCAGCCTTTAAATGCACTCACCGCTCCTCCGGACTATGATCATTACCTGAGCCGTCAGCTGGAACCTGTTGCTGACGGGATACTCGGTTTCGTCGGTGGAAATTTCGCCACACTGATTACCGGGCAACTGGGGCTGTTTTGATAGGTGACGAATGGCTCACCTTCCAGTACCATAGCGCCCTCCCTGAATTTCATTGCTCTGCATTTATTTACCAGACCTCTTGTCTGGTCTCCATGCTATTGCCTGCAGAGCATGAATATCTTTTTACATGTTAAGAGAATCGAGCTAATTATTTATGCCTTTTACACTTGGTCAGCGCTGGATTAGTGATACAGAAAGTGAACTTGGACTGGGGACGGTCGTCGCTATCGATGCACGTATGGTCACTTTACTTTTTCCGGCAACTGGCGAAAACAGACTTTATGCCCGCAATGATTCTCCCATTACCCGCGTTATTTTTAACCCGGGTGATACGATCACCAGCCATGAAGGCTGGCAGCTTACCGTAGAAAATGTCCGGGATAACGACGGAATAATGACCTATACCGGTGTCCGGACCGACACTCAGGAAACCGATGTCAGCCTGCGGGAAGTGATGCTCGACAGTAAACTGGTATTCAGTAAACCTCAGGACAGATTATTTGCCGGGCAGCTTGATCGTATGGATCGTTTTGCTCTGCGTTTCCGCGCCCGTAAATATCAGAGTGCTCAGTACCGCCTGCCGGTCAGTGGCCTGCGCGGGATGCGGACCAACCTGATCCCCCATCAGTTACATATTGCCCATGATGTTGGCCGCCGCCACGCCCCCCGCGTATTGCTGGCCGATGAAGTCGGGCTCGGTAAGACCATCGAAGCCGGGATGATTATTCAGCAGCAGCTGCTGGCCGGCCGCGCAGAACGGGTATTAATCATTGTCCCGGAAACCTTACAGCACCAGTGGCTGGTCGAGATGCTACGCCGCTTTAACCTGCGTTTCGCCCTGTTTGACGATGAACGTTATAACGAAGCCCAGTTTGATACCAGTAACCCGTTCTATACAGAGCAGCTGGTGATCTGTTCACTGGAGTTTGCCTGCAAGAATAAACAGCGCCTGGAAGCCATGGCCGAGGCCGAATGGGACCTGATGGTGGTGGATGAAGCTCATCACTTATCCTGGAATAACGGCAAAGCCGGCCGGGAATATCTGGTGGTCGAAAAGCTGGCAGAGAATATCCCCGGAGTATTACTGCTGACGGCGACTCCTGAACAGCTGGGTATGGAAAGCCATTTTGCCCGCCTGCGTCTGCTCGACCCGGACCGCTTCCATGACTACGATCTGTTTGTTGAAGAGCAGCAGAAGTATCAGCCGGTGGCCGATGCCGTTACCTCTTTGCTGGCCGACAACCCGATCAGCCCCGCAGAAATGACCATGATTAACGACCTGATCAGCGATCAGGATATCGGCCCGCTGATAGAACAGGCTAACGGTCAGGATGAACAACGTCTGGATGCGCGTAACAAACTGGTCTCCCTCCTGATGGATCGTCATGGTACCAGCCGCGTTCTGTTTCGTAATACCCGTCAGGGCGTCAAAGGCTTTCCGTCCCGCCAGTTACAGCAATTCCGTCTGCCACTGCCTTCCCAGTACCAGACGGCCATCAAGGTTTCCGGCATTATGGGAGCCCGTAAGAGTGCAGAAGATCGGGCCCGGGATATGCTCTACCCTGAGCAGATTTATCAGGAATTTGAAGGAGACAGTGGTACCTGGTGGGCCTTTGACCCGCGTGTCGAATGGCTGACCAACTACCTGCTGGAAAATCGTAAAGAAAAAGTCCTGGTGATCTGCGCCAAAGCGGCGACCGCCTTACAGCTGGAACAGTTCCTGCGTGAGCGTGAAGGTATCCGTGCAGCGGTCTTCCATGAAGGTCTGTCGATTATTGAGCGGGACAAAGCCTCGGCATTTTTCGCTTCTCAGGAAGAAGGGGCTCAGGTACTGCTGTGTTCAGAGATTGGATCCGAAGGCCGTAACTTCCAGTTCGCCAGCCGTCTGGTGATGTTTGATTTACCTTTCAACCCCGACCTGCTGGAACAACGTATTGGTCGCCTTGATCGCATTGGTCAGCAGCATGATATTCAGATTCTGGTGCCATGGCTGGAAAATACTGCCCAGGCCGTATTATTACGCTGGTTCCACGAAGGTCTGGATGCATTTGAACACACCTGCCCTACCGGCCGTACCGTGTATGACCGCGTTCATCCGCAATTACTCAAGTATCTGGCTTCTCCGGAAGATACTGCCGGACTGGACGAATTTATTGCCGACAGCCGCCAGCAGCACGATGCCCTGAAATCACAGCTGGAACAAGGCCGTGATCGCCTGCTGGAACTGAACTCTAATGGCGGTGAACAAGCGACAGAGCTGGCCGATGCGATTGCCGCACAGGACAATGATACCGGGCTGGTGAATTTTGCCCTGAACCTGTTTGATATTGTCGGGATCAACCAGGACGACCGCAGCGATAACCTGATTGTCCTTACCCCGTCGGATCATATGCTGGTGCCGGATTTCCCGGGACTGCCGGAAGAAGGTTGTACCATCACTTTTAACCGCGAACAGGCGTTGTCCCGCGAAGATACCCAGTTTATTACCTGGGAACATCCGCTGATCCGCAACGGACTGGACCTGATCCTGTCAGGGGATACGGGCAGTAGTGCTATTTCTTTACTGAAGAATAAAGCATTACCGGTCGGTACCCTGCTGGTAGAGCTGATGTATGTGGTTGAAGCCCAGGCACCGAAACACCTGCAACTGACCCGCTTCCTGCCACCGACACCTGTCCGTTTACTGTTGGATAAAGCCGGTAATAACCTGGCGGCTAAAGTAGAATTTGAAAGCTTTAACCGTCAGTTAACTGCGGTTAACCGTCATACGGGCAGCAAACTGGTGAACGCGGTTCAGCAGGATGTGTATCAGATTCTGACCCGCGGTGAAGAAATGGTTGCCAGCGATGCCAGAGAGATCATTGAACAGGCTCGCCGCCAGGCAGATGAGACGCTGAGCGCCGAACTGGCGCGACTGCGGGCACTGCAGGCGGTTAACCCGAACATTCGCGATGACGAAGTCGAGGCTGTGGAAACAAATCGTCAGGAGGTGATGGACAACCTTGCTGAAGCAAACTGGCGGCTGGATGCATTACGACTGATCGTGGTCACACATCAGTAATCTGTCACCGGTAACGGGAGGCCTGCGGGTCTCCCGATGGATAGCTTATGGAACCTTATAATCCCCCTCTTGAGCCCTGGCTGCATATTCTGTACCAGGACAGCCATATTATCGTGGTCAATAAACCCAGCGGCCTGTTGTCAGTGCCCGGCCGCTTACCTGAGCATCATGACAGTGTCATGCTGAGAATACAGCGTGATTATCCGGACGCACAGTCAGTTCACCGGCTGGATATGGCCACCAGCGGCGTTATCGTCGTGGCCTTAACCAAAGCAGCAGAGCGAGAGCTGAAACGACAGTTTCGGGAACGGGAACCACAGAAAACCTATATTGCCCGTATCTGGGGACATCCGGCGACAGAAAAGGGGCTGGTCGACCTGCCATTGATCTGTGACTGGCCTAACCGGCCCAGGCAAAAAGTCTGCTTTGAAACGGGTAAAGCGGCCCGGACAGAATGGCGGGTAATGGAGTATTGTGATGCCGTCAGTTGCCGGGTCGAGTTAAAACCAATAACCGGGCGCTCGCATCAGCTTCGGGTGCATATGCTGGCACTGGGACATCCGATACTGGGGGATGGCTTTTATGCCCATCCGCAGGCAAAAGCGCTGGCCAGCCGTTTGTTACTGCATGCGGAGTCTCTGACCATCACACATCCGGCTTACGGAACCCCGATGACATTTCGTCAGCCGGCGGATTTCTGAAACGAATAACCGGCAAAACGGGCATGTCCGGTGATCCGGTAATGCCCGTCATTGTGGTTATTTAAAGCCTTTCTCTTTGCGGATAAGGTCATAGGCTGACTGGATTTTTTGCGTTTTCTGTTTTGCCATTTCCATCATTTCCGGCGGCAGACCTTTCGCTACCAGCTTATCGGGGTGATGTTCAGACATCAGTTTACGATAGGCACGTTTTATGGTGGTGCTGTCGTCATCGGGATTAACGCCCAGCACACTACAGGCATCGTCCAGGGTCGGCCCGCGCTGAGCCTGCTGATATCCGCCCTGATAAGAGTATCCACCACCGCTAAACTGTTCGCCGCCGGTCATCATCCGTAAAAACTGATCAAACTGCGGCCGGGAAATGCCCAGTTCTTCAGCTATCACATACAGGACCTGCCGTTCACTGGGATGCAATACTCCGTCGGCAAACGCTGCCTGCACCTGGATTTCCAGAAACATCCTGATTAAATCAAACCGGCCAAAACAGGCACTGCGGAATTCGCGTAATTTCTCCCGCAACGGATACTGGCTGTCTTTACCTTCGCGGAAGGCTTGCTGTGCCGAACGTCTTGAATCGCCATGCAGTTGCAGACGGTCCATAAATGCCGATGCCACCTGAATATCGGCCTCGGTCACCCTGCCTTTCGACTTAGTCAGATGCCCCATGACCTGAAAGGTTGTGCGAAAAAACAGGTTCTGTCGTGACTGGTTATCAGAAAAATAGCCACGGCCTTTACTCATCCGGACTTTATCGAATGCATGGCCGATCATCACCCCGAGGATAATTCCCCAGAAACCTGCACCGGAAAAAATCCCGATAATTAATCCAATTACTTTACCCCAATAGCGCATAAACTCCTCAATTCGCCATGCTTAAGGCCGAAATTTCCATTATCATACCTGTCATTTGGTTAACCGCCTATCGGCAAACAGAAGAGATCAGGATTAACACCAGTGCTATTATGCGGTAAGTTAGTCCCCGTCTGATTGTCGGCATGATGCCAGTTTTAACGGAATCCTTGATACTACGTATGAACAAAAGATTACCAACCCTGCTGGCCACGATGATTGGTGCAGCGCTCTACAGCCAGCATACCTTTGCAGATGACCTGATGTCACAGTGTATGCTGGGCGTACCTTCTTATAATCGTCCATTAACTACCGGTACGCCAAATCAGCAGCCTGTTACTATTCATTCTGATTCCGCCAAAGGGACCTACCCGAACGATTCTGTTTTTTCCGGGAAGGTCAGCGTAAATCAAGGTAACGGACAACTTCAGGCTGATGAAATACAACTTCACCAGCGTCAGCAGCCCGGGCAGAGTATACCGACACGCACCGTCGATGCATTGGGAAATGTGCATTATGATGATAATCAGGTAATTCTTAAGGGGCCTAAAGCCTGGTCTGATCTGAATACCAAAGATACCAACGTCTGGGACGGTGATTATCAGATGGTCGGCCGCCAGGGGCGCGGCAGTGCTGAGCAGATGAAACTGCGCGGTAATAACCGTTATACGATTCTGGAAAATGGTAACTTTACCTCCTGTCTGCCCGGCGACAACAGCTGGAGTGTGGCAGGATCTGAAATTATCGAAGACCGTCAGGAACAGGTTGCTGAAATCTGGAATGCCCGGTTTAAAGTCGGCCCGGTGCCGATTTTTTACAGCCCCTATTTACAACTGCCGATCGGTGATCGGCGTCGTTCAGGCTTTCTGATCCCGAATGCAAAATACGGTAATAATAATGGCTTCGAATTTATGCTGCCTTATTACTGGAATATTGCTCCGCAGATGGATGCCACCATCACCCCGCACTATATGAGCAAACGCGGGATGCAGCTGGAAAATGAATTCCGTTATCTGTCGGTGTTAGGCAGCGGTTTAATGGAACTGGACTACCTGCCCTCGGACCGTCAGTACAATAATGAAAAATCGGCACGCGGTATAGCGGACGGTACCAGCTCTAAACGCTGGCTGTTCTACTGGCGTCATGACGGTGTTTATGATCAGCACTGGCGTTTTAATGTTGATTATACCAAAGTCAGCGACAGCTATTATTTTAACGATCTGGATTCTAAATATTACAGCTCGACCGATGGCTATGCCGACCAGAAATTCAGTATCGGTTACGCGGATACTAACTGGGATGCCACCCTGTCGACCAAAGATTTCCAGACCTTTTCCCACAGCAGCAGCAATATTTATCGGACCCTGCCGCAGCTGGATGTAAACCTTTACCAGAATGATATCGGTCCGTTCGATACTCATGTCTATGGTCAGTTTGCCCGCTTCGTCAATACCAACCCGAATTATCCACGGGCGACACGGCTGCATATTGAACCGACCATCGACCTGCCTCTGTCCAATGGCTGGGCCAGCCTGAACACTGAAGCAAAATTACTGGCAACCCATTATCAGCAGGACAATATCGATGACTACAATGATAATGACAGTAACCTGTACCATCTGAAACATTCAGTCAACCGGACCCTGCCACAGTTTAAAGTGGACGGGAAGATGGTGTTTGACCGTGATATGGACTGGTCGCCGGGTTACACCCAGACACTGGAACCACGGGTACAGTACCTGTACACCCCTTATCGTGATCAGAGCAATATTTATCCTTACGACTCCACATTACTGCAGACGGATTATACCGGGCTGTTCCGTGACCGCACCTACAGTGGTCTGGATCGTATTTCATCTGCTAACCAGGTGGCGACCGGGGTGACTTCACGGATTTATGATAACAATCTGGTTGAACGTTTTAACGTTTCTGTGGGTCAGATAT
The DNA here is from genome assembly GCF_018257525.1 of Tatumella sp. JGM130. Taxonomy (NCBI): domain Bacteria; kingdom Pseudomonadati; phylum Pseudomonadota; class Gammaproteobacteria; order Enterobacterales; family Erwiniaceae; genus Tatumella; species Tatumella sp. JGM130. Next base: position 22,670 of record NZ_JAERJS010000003.1, read on the forward strand.
ATTCGTTTACCCCTGCACGTACAGGAATTGCGCAAATTGATGACAACGACAGCCGTGGCAGTCTGACGTGGGCCGGAGATACATACTGGAAAATCAGTGACCGCTGGGGTATCCGCGGGGGTCTGCAATATGACACCAAACTGGATAATATTTCCCAGGGAAATGCGGTTCTGGAATACCGCCGTGATACAGACCGTATGGTACAGCTGAACTATCGCTACAGCAGCCCGGAATACGTCGCACAGGCGCTGGATAATGCATCACTGCTGACTAACCCGATTTATAAAAACGGGATATCACAGGCAGGAGTCACCGCAAGCTGGCCGATCGCCGATGCATGGTCAGTGGTGGGTGCATACTATTACGATACCCGTAATAGAAAGCCGGCAGAACAGCTGTTAGGTCTTCAGTACAGTTCTTGTTGCTACGCGATCCGTGTCGGATATGAGCGTAAAATCAATGGCTGGGAAAATAACACAAGTAAATATGACAACCAGATTTCATTCAACATTGAATTCCGTGGCCTGAGTTCAAACTACGGCCTGGGAACCGACCAGATGCTGCATCAGGGAATTATCCCTTATCAGCCCGCGTTTTGATGTTGTAATGTATGGCCGGTAAACTCCGCAACGCGGTAACAACGATGGATAAAGTATGAAGAACTGGAGAATGCTGATTCTGGGTGCAGCAATGACTGCAACAACTGCGACTGCGATTGCGGCACCACAGATGATTGATAAAGTCGCAGCTGTAGTAAATAACGGTGTTGTTTTAGAAAGCGACATCGACAATATGATGAGTACCGTGAAAACTCAGGCAAAAGAAGCCGGCCAGCAATTACCCGATGATCAGACACTGCATCATCAGATCCTTGAACGGGAAATTATGGACAGCATAATTTCCCAGATGGGACAGCGTGCCGGTATTCAAATCAGCGATCAGGAGCTTGACCAGGCTATCGGCAATATTGCGGCACAGAACCATATGACCCTCGATCAGCTGCGCAGCCGACTGAGCTACGACGGTGTTGATTACAATACCTACCGCAGCCAGATCCGTAAAGAAATGCTGATTTCTACGGTACGCAACAATGAGGTCAGAAGCCGTATCACTATTCTTCCTCAGGAAGTTGATAATCTGGCAAAACAGATTGCTGACCAGAACGTGCCGGGGACTGAACTTAATCTGAGCATGATCCTGCTGCCTCTGCCGGAAAATCCGACTCAGCAACAGGTCGACGATGAAGAAGCACTGGCGAAAAAACTGGTCGGTGAACTGAAGAAAGGGGCTGACTTCGGTAAGATGGCGGTCACCTACTCTGCCGATCCTCAGGCGCTGAAAGGCGGAAATATGGGCTGGGGTAAAATTGAAGAATTGCCAAATCTGTTCAGCCAGGCGCTGAGTACCGCCCGCAAAGGCGATATCGTCGGTCCTATCCGTTCCGGTGTCGGCTTCCATATTCTGAAAGTGAACGACATGCGTGGCGAAACACAAAATGTTTCTGTCACCGAAGTGCATGCCCGCCATATTCTGATCAAAGTATCACCGATCATGAGTGATCAGCAGGCACGTGCAAAAATCCAGCAGCTTTCTGATGAGATCAACAGCGGAAAAATCAGTTTTGCCGATGCCGCGAAACGCTTTTCTGACGATCCCGGTTCAGCGAACCAGGGCGGTGACCTCGGCTGGGCATCACCTAATATTTACGATCCTGCCTTCCGCGATGCGGTAATGAACCTGAAAAAAGGTCAGCTCAGTGCACCGGTCCGTTCTTCTTTTGGCTGGCATCTGATTCAGTTGCTGGATACCCGCAAGGTAGACCGTACTCAGGATGCGGACAAAGACCGCGCCTACCGGATGCTGTTTAACCGTAAATTCGCCGAAGAAGCACAGACCTGGATGCAGGAACAACGTGCTGAAGCGTATGTGAAAGTTCTGGATAACAATGGCTGATATCCCGCGGATAGTGATCACACCCGGTGAACCTGCCGGGATTGGTCCTGATTTAACCGTACAGCTGGCCGCATATGACTGGCCGGCCGAGCTGGTGGTCTGTGCCGACAGACAACTGCTACTGGATCGGGCCGCACAACCTGGTCTGCCTCTGACCCTGTCTGAGTACCGGCCGGATGAACCAGCCCGCCCGCAGAAAGCCGGCAGCTTAACGCTGCTGCAGGTGCCCCTTAATGCTCCGGTAACGGCAGGACATCTGTCGGTGGCTAACAGCGACTATGTGTTACGCAGTTTATCAGCCGCCAGCGATGGCTGCCTGAAGGGAAATTTTTCTGCCCTGGTCACCGGGCCGGTTCATAAAGGGGTTATCAACGATGCCGGTATTCCTTTTACCGGGCATACGGAATTTTTCGCCGACCGCGCAGGTTGCCAGAAAGTAGTGATGATGCTGGCAACCACCGGGTTACGTGTTGCTCTGGCAACCACCCACCTGCCACTGAAAGAGGTGTCGGCGGCGATTACCCGCGATAACCTGCATCAGGTTATTACGATCCTCCATCATGACCTGCAACATAAATTCCATATTCCGCAGCCGCGGATCCTGGTGTGCGGACTGAATCCCCATGCCGGAGAGGGAGGCCATATGGGGCATGAAGAGATCGATGTGATTGAACCAGCCCTCAATGAGCTCCGTCAGCAGGGAATTATGCTGACCGGTCCGCTACCTGCCGATACTCTGTTCCAGCCTAAATATCTGCAAAATGCGGATGCAGTGCTGGCAATGTATCACGATCAGGGATTACCGGTGTTAAAATACCAGGGTTTTGGCCGTGCGGTAAATATTACCCTTGGCCTGCCATTTATCCGGACCTCTGTTGACCATGGCACCGCGCTTGAATTAGCCGGTACCGGGCAGGCAGATCCGGGAAGCTTTATCACGGCGATCAAACTCGCCACTACTATGATTAAGAGCAGTAATGAATAATCGCGTCCACCAGGGGCACTACGCCCGTAAACGTTTCGGGCAAAACTTCCTTAACGACCAGTACATTATCGATAGTATTGTTTCTGCTATCCATCCGCAAAAAAGTGATGCGCTGGTAGAAATCGGCCCGGGTCTCGGGGCACTGACTGAACCTGTCGGTGAAAAACTGGATGCCCTGACCGTGATCGAACTCGATCGTGATCTGGCAGCCCGTTTGCAGACTCATCCGTTCCTCGGTCCGAAGCTGACCCTGTTCCAGCAGGATGCCATGACATTCAACTTCGCAGAACTGGCAGCTGAACGCGGGCAGCCACTGCGGGTGTTTGGTAACCTGCCCTATAATATTTCAACCCCACTGATGTTCCATCTGTTCAGCTACCCGGGTGCTATTAAAGATATGCACTTTATGCTGCAGAAAGAAGTGGTTAACCGACTGGTTGCCGGACCGGGCAGCAAAGCTTACGGACGTCTTACCGTGATGGCGCAATACTATTGTCAGGTGATCCCGGTACTGGAAGTGCCCCCTCATTCCTTTACCCCGCCACCCAAAGTCGACTCCGCGGTGGTGCGTTTGATCCCGCATACGGATTCGCCTTATCCGGCCGTCGATGTGAAAGTCTTAAGCCGTATTACTACCGAAGCCTTTGGCAAGCGCCGTAAAACACTGCGTAACAGCCTCGGCCATTTATTCCCTGAAAGCGTACTGACTGAGCTGGGCATTGATAATAATCTGCGTGCAGAAAACATCAGTATTGCGCAATACTGCCAGCTGGCACACTGGCTGACAGAACATCCGGAACATCCCCGGGAGAGCTGAACCATGAGTGCATCCAGACGCGTTTACGTTAATGTGCAGACATTTTATGTGGCTTCACAGTCACAACCGGAAGCCGGCCGCTATGTTTTTGCCTATACGATTACCATCCGTAATTTAGGCCACAATACGGTCTGTCTGCGTGAGCGCTACTGGCTGATCACCAATGGAGATGGTAACGAAACAGAGGTACGGGGTGAGGGCGTGGTCGGTGAACAACCGGTTATTGCGCCGGGCGAAGAGTACCAGTACACCAGTGGTGCAGTTCTGGAAACCCCGATTGGCACCATGCAAGGGCACTATGTCATGCAGGACGAACAGGGTGAGGAGTTCCATACGCCTGTGCCTGTGTTCCGACTGGCGGTTGCCACCCTCCTCCATTAAACATTTCTGCCGGCCTGTGCTACAGGTCAAATGTTATATGCTGACAGGATTTTCATGAGTACGTATCTGATAGGCGATATTCACGGTTGTTACGCAGAATTCTGCGCGTTACTCGACCAGGTCAGTTTTGACCCGTCTGCCGATGAACTTTGGCTGACCGGGGATCTGGTGGCCCGCGGGCCGGATTCACTGGCGGTGTTACGCAAAGTAAAATCGCTGGGTGATTCTGTTCGTCTGGTGCTCGGTAACCATGATTTGCATATTCTGGCGGTTTACGCCGGAATCAGCCGTAATAAACCCAAAGATAATCTTGCCCCGCTACTGGCGGCGGCTGACTGTGATGAGCTGATTAACTGGCTGCGTCGTCAGCCAGTATTGCAGGTTGATGAAGACAAAAAACTGGTGATGGCTCATGCCGGTATTACCCCTCAATGGGATATCGAGACCGCCAGCAACTGTGCCAGAGAACTGGAAGCCGTTTTAGCCAGCGATACTTATCCGCTATTTCTGGATGCCATGTACGGCGATATGCCAAATAACTGGTCTGAAGAACTGAGCGGTTTGTCTAAGCTCAGGTTCAGCGCCAATGCCCTGACCCGTATGCGCTATTGCTTCCCTAACGGGCAGCTGGATATGATCTGTAAAGATACGCCGGAAAAAGCGATACCGCCGCTCAGGCCCTGGTTTCAGCTGAGCAGTCCGGTACGTGAGAATTACACGATTGTTTTCGGCCACTGGGCATCGCTGGAAGGGAAAGGGACCCCGCAAGGGGTTATTGCACTGGATACCGGCTGCTGCTGGGGCGGCAGCCTGACAATGCTGCGCTGGGAAGATAATCACTATTTCCACCAGCCATCATTCCAGCGTAAAAAGGACTGATGTTTTGTGCTATTGCCCCTTTCCCGTAAAGGGGCAATCAGCACCGGATTTATTTCAATATCGCTCCGCGGCTGGCAATAACTGACTGATACCACCCAAAGCTCTTTTTGCGGTAACGCTGTAAGCTGCCACTGCCATCATCATGGCGATCCACATAAATAAAGCCATAGCGTTTTGACAGTTCACCTTTCGAGGCACTGACTAAATCAATCGGCCCCCAGCTGGTATAACCGAGTATATTCACACCGTCCTCCAGGGCTTCCCTGACCTGCTGTAAATGATCATTCAGGTAGCTTATCCGGTAATCATCGATAACCTGATGATCTTCTGTCAGCTGATCTCTGGCCCCCAACCCGTTTTCAACAATAAACAACGGTTTGTGATAACGATCCCAGAGTAGATTCAGTAATACACGCAGCCCGAGGGGATCGATCTGCCAGCCCCATTCCGATGCAGTCAAATGCGGGTTCGGGATCATATTCAGAATATTTGCCGGACAGGACTGATGCCGGGCAGCATCTGCGCTGGCACACCCGGACATGTAATAGCTGAATGAGACAAAATCCACACTGTGTTTCAGGGCTGCATCATCTTCTTCAGTAATATACAGCCGGATATTATTCTCCCTGAAATAGCGCAGCATATAGCCCGGGTACTCTCCCCTGACCTGAATATCACCAAAAAACAGCCAGTGATGATTTTCCTGCATTGCTACCCACACGTCTGCAGGGCGGCTGGTTAACGGATAGACCAGCCCCCCCAGCAGCATATTACCGATTTTCGCTGCCGGGATAATTTCATGACAGGCTTGTACCGCCAGACCACTGGCCACCAGCTGATGATGAATTGCCTGGTAAATATTGCTCAGGGAGCTGTCTGAAGCAATACCAATACCCGTCACCGGTGCATGAAGTGACATATTGATTTCGTTAAATGTCAGCCATAACTTCACCTGCTCACGGTAGCGTGTAAAAAATACTCTGGCATAATTCATAAAGAAACCAATAAGCTGGCGGTTACCCCATCCCCCGTATTCAGAGACCAGTGCCCAGGGCATCTCGTAATGGGATAAAGTAACCATCGGCTGGATACCGTGCTGCTCTAACTCGGCAAAAATCTTATCGTAATAGGCCAGTCCGGCTTCATTGGGTGTGGTTTCATCGCCACGCGGAAATATACGCGTCCAGGCAATCGACAGGCGCAGACAGCTAAACCCCATTTCGGCAAACAGAGCAATATCCTGCGGATAACGATGATAGAAATCGATCGCAATATCTTTCAGCTGACCGCTGGCCGGCTGGCGCTGATCAATACCGCCAAAAATCCCCTGAGGGTGGACATCCGACGTTGAAAGCCCTTTGCCGTCTTCCTGCCATGCGCCCTCCACCTGGTTTGCCGCAATGGCCCCTCCCCATAAAAATGTTTCCGGAAACAGTTTCATTTATCTCTCCTTAGATAGTCGGTAATCTTTTTCGGGCGCGTTTACTGTCAGGTCAGAGTTATCGCCGCTGCGGGGGCTATTCTGTCACCGGCTTTTCCGTCCCGGACACTGCGAAATCTGTCTGGTATATTATTCCGCAGCACGGATCGCTGAACGTGGGATACCAAACAAAAATGTCAACAGACAGGAAAGGATCAACGCGATCAGGGATCCGGCAATCGCTCCCCATACTGTAAGATCAACCCCTTGCGCCGGGATCATCTGTGCAAAAGAAAATACACTGACTAAACCAAATGACCAGACCTTCACCTGAAACAGGCCGACAATGCCCCCGCCGATACCTCCGGCAATACAGCCAAACAAAAAAGGACGTTTCAGAGGTAAAGTGACACCATAAATAGCAGGTTCGGTGATACCGAAAATCCCCGCAGTCACTGAGGTGCCAGCCAGCATTTTCAGCTGCTTGTCACGGCAGGCAAAGAAAACCCCCAGCGCAGCCCCCGCCTGTCCCAGTACTGCCGGCAGTAATAAAGGGATAATCGTATCGAAGCCCAGAACACTCAGGTTATTAATCGCCACTGGCACCAGCCCCCAGTGCAAACCGAAAATAACGCATACCTGCCAGACTGCACCAAGAAACATTCCTGCAATCCAGGGCGCAATGTCATAGATCCACTGATATCCGCCTGCCAGCAACTGACTGAGCCATGTGGATAATGGGCCAATCACCAGAAATGTCAGCGGAACTATCGCCAGCAAACAAAAAAAAGGCGTGGCAAAATTACGGATGGCGATGGGTAAACGCCGGTGCAGGTGTTTTTCCAGCCAGCAGCAAATCCAGGCTGCAAAAATTATCGGGATCACCGAAGAGCTGTAATTAATAAAGGTCAGCGGGATACCAAAAAAGGTGGCAGCTTCCGTTGATGCACCCGCCTCATTCAGACTCAGGATCAACGGATGTACCAGCGTTCCGCCTGCTGCCATTGTCAGAAACGGTGAACCACCAAACTTTTTACCTGCCGTATAACCTAATACCAGTGGGAAGAAATAAAACAATGCATCACTGGCAGCAAACCATATCTGATAGGTTCCGCTGGCAGGTGATAATATTTCCGTCGCCACGGCCAGCGCCAGAAATCCTTTAAGAATGCCGGAAGCCGCCATAACACTTAATACCGGAGTAAAAATGCCCGAGACCAGATCAATAAATCGTGCCAGCAGATTACCCGCAGGCGGTGTTTTTTCCGTGGCTAATGGTGCCTGTAATACGGGCTCTGCTCTGAGATACTCTTCAATGCACCGGAATACATCACCGACCTGCTGGCCAATTACTACCTGAAACTGACCACCGCTCTCCACCACGGCAATCACCTGCTCAAGGGATTTAATTTTTTCCGCTGCCCCCTGAGGCGGAGTATACAGTTTAAACCGAAGCCGGGTTGCACAATGGACCACTGTATTTATATTTCCCACACCGCCAACAGCTTCAATTATCTGTTCCGCTAATTTCACATATACCGCCATCCTGCTCTCCCTTATTTACTCCGTTATTCCCTTATAAAGCACCTTAATCTGTAATATTCTTATCACTGCATATCGGGTATCCGGCGATGTTTCCCTCCTGAGTTTTGTTTTTTAACTATGAGCTTCCAGTGAATTAATAACCGGAGGTTAATCATAAAAATTAAAATAAATAATAAATAATAAATAATAAATAATAAATAATAATACCAGCAGGAAAAATAAGAACACCTTGCATAATTTTTATGACAAGACTAATTTAACCGCAGGGGAAGTAAACAATTCAGTTTTTTTAATGAAATTATCTTAATCATTGCATGATATTCTGTGGAATGAAAAATAACACTGGTTAAAACTTATTCCACTATTATTTTCAACAGCAATAATTTTTGTGAAGATGATCAAGATATAAAGGCTACAGAGGAGACAACAGCAAACAATAACGACGGGATAACACAGAACTGAACCGGCCGCCTGCGACGCTGATTATCACGGGCGGCCTGATGTGCACAGACTAACGACGGCGCTCGAGGATTTCGAAACAGAAACTGTGGCTATTACTGCTGTCAGCATCATGAAATTCACTGAACACAGATTGCCAGTCGTCCGGGGCATAGTCGGGAAACTGGGTATCTCCCTCAACTTCTGCATCAATATGGGTCAGATACAACCGGTCGGCTTTTTCCAGCATCTGGGCATAAATATTTCCGCCACCAATGATCATGATCTCTGGCACATCCCCCGCCAGTTGTAGCGCTTCATCAGGAGACGCTGCCAGGGTGACCCCCTGTATCTCATCTGCTGAGCGGCTGATCACAATATTCAGTCGTCCGGGTAATGGGCGGCCGATTGACTCAAACGTCCGCCGCCCCATAATTACCGGCTTGTTCAGGGTCTGTTTTTTGAACCAGGCCAGATCTGCCGGCAGGCTCCATGGCATGGTATTGTCCATCCCGATAATACGATCCGCCGCCATGGCAGCAATCAGACTAATCATTACGTTAACCCGCTGGAAAAATTGGCGCCATCATACGGAAAGGTATTCACTTCGTCGATAGGCATCTGAGACTATTTCACTCTGCGCGGTGCGGAGTCGTGATAGCTTATCCATTAATCGCGGAGTCACTTTCGAAAAAGAATGATTAAACAGCAGATTAAGAGAAAATACTCTGCCGCATTGTACTGTGCGGCAGCAGCAGATCAGAAATTATAATAGATACGGACGACGTTCATATTACCCAGATGATCGGTACTGGAGGTTAATACATACTCATAATCGACACGGAATCCATAGTCGAGGTTAAAGGCGACCCCTAAACCATTATCTGTGCGCTGATAGTTGCGGCCGGTGACGAATTGCATCCGGTCGCCCATAAAGTAAGGCTGAACCGACTGTAAGGCATAGCGCTGCACCGGAATATTGTAACCGGCATAATATTCAACGCCCCAGGCATCACCGGCAAAATACCTTTTAACATCAATATTCTGGCTTGGTTCAAAATTCTGATACCAGCCACCTCCCGCTGCCAGCACCCAGTGGCCGGGATGCCAGCTGAACGCTGTACCCAGCAAATTCTGATTATAGTTCTTACTCTGATGTGGCTGCGGATTACGCATTTGTGCTTTGGTATAGTTCCAGGCCATCGCCCAGCTCAGGTCCGGGGTTAACTGATAGTTAAATCCGAGTGACCCACCGCCACGCCGTTTATAACGCAGTCCGTTACCGGGCAGGTAACTGCTGTCTGCAAAAAGATACGCTGCATACAATTCAACGTTACCGATACGGTTTTGATAGCGTAGCTGTTTCCTTGGCCGGTAAGATCCATCATAGTCACCGTTGATACCATTACCCGGCGCCTGACCCAGCATATCGTAATCCCAGATATCTGTTTTTGACCCAATAACATCGTAGTAGATACTGTTGCGCTGGCCGAAAGTCAGTTCGCCCCACTCTTTACTGCGGATCCCTGTGTACATCATTCTGCGGGTAGTGTTTTTATCGTTTTCGGCATAGTGACCACTCCAGTCAAGCAATGCCGGAATATTCACTCCCAGCTCATAGTAGTTAGTCCAGGTCAGATCATTTGTCAGCCGGTAATCTGCGGTAAAACGAAAACGGGTACCGCCATCAAACACATTACGTTTATAGTTTTTTCCTTTACCACTGGTCATATGGTTTAATTGCGGACGGATACTCCCCCCGACCTGAAAGTTTAACCGGCTGAGTAAATCATCTTTCTGCGGATCCGCTTTTAACAGCGTGATTTCGGCATAACTGGTCACAGGCAATGCAGAGGCCAGTACCAGCAGCGTGCCCGGCAGTATAAAATACCAACTGTTATTCATAATTAATCCCGATAATATAAAATATTCTAATTATAAAAATGACGGTTTTTAATAAGTTATCGGGCAGAATGTAGCATGGTTAAATTTTGAGTAATCAGGCAGATAAAACGCATATTTCATCGTTAAATAAGGTAATCGCCGGATAAAAAACAGTAAATCTGTCACAGACCGCAGGATAAAAAAGTGATAGCGGGTAACGTTTCGGAGGGGACGGAGGGAAAGGCCTGTCCGCAGGACAACAGTAAATCTGTTTTACGGACTGGCCATAATACTCAGAAATCGTAACGCAGCCGCACCAGGTTCAGATCACCGATATTATCAGTACTTGAAGTAAAGATATGCTCTGCATCAATACGGAAACCATAAGCCATCTGGAAAGAAATTCCCAGGCCATTATCAATCCGCTGATAATGACGTCCGCTGACAAATTGCAGACGATCCCCCATCACATAAGGCTGGATCGTTTTTATCCCATAGTGTTTGATATGGAATTTATAGCCGGCAAAATATTCAGTGCCCCAGCTACTACCGGCAAAGTAATTCTCGATAGTCACTTTTTTGGTCGGTGCAAAGTTCTGATACCAGCCTCCGCCCATCGCAAATATCCAGTTATCAGGCTTCCAGCTTAAGGCGGTGCCCAGCAGGTTCTGATTGTAGTCGCGACTTTGGCCGGTGGCAGGATTGCGCATCGCCGCTTTGGTATAACTCCAGGCAACCCCCCAGCTCAGCTGCGGGGTAATATGATAGTCAGCCCCTAAAGATCCGCCGCCCTGGCGCTTATAAGCCAGCCCGTTGCCCGGATAATAATTATTGTCGGTAAACAGATAACCTGCATAAACATCCACAGGGCCAACCGATTTTTCATATTTCAACAGCTTACGGGCCCGATGGGTACCATCATAGTCACCATTGATCCCAACCCCCGGTCCCTGGGCCAGCATATCGTCATCCCAGATATCCGTTTTTGCTCCGACCACATCGTAGTAAATGCTGTTTTGCTGCCCGAAAGTCAGACGGCCCCATGTTTTACTTTCCAGCCCCGTATACATCTGTCGGCGGGTGGTATTATGCGCGCCGGGCTGATAATGGTGGTCCCATTTTAATACTGCCGGAATATTAACGCCCGGTTCGTAATAGTTAATCCAGCTCAGATCCGGGTTAATACGGTAACGGGCCCCGAAACGGAACCGGCTGCCGCCATCAAAACCATTGCGCTTATATGACTTATCATCCACCCCTGTCGAGTGATTAAACTGTGGCCGGATACTGCCGCCCACGGTTAAATCGAGCCGGCTCAAAGGATTATCTGCCGGTAGCGGTGGAATTACATGAATATCTGCCTGACCGGCAACCGGTATCATTGAAATAAGTACCAGGCCGCCGCGAACAGACTGACTCAGCCAGTTTTTTCTCATCTGGATTATCCATAAATATAAATAATAATTTAAACGAATTGTTCTCACGGAGATTATCGGGGTAAAGATAAATACCAGATAACTCAATGCTATTTATTGAATATAAAAAACAGGAAAGCAGAAAATGACAGATGATCCTGTCAGAAAGTTAAATTTTTTTAAATGGTATAACGTGCGTTTTGATGATTTTTACTGAAATGATAAGCGACCCTGCAATCAGGGCCGCTTATTTAAGGCAGGTCAGGCATTAATTTCGGCGTGCATTTCCTGAACAGAAATCACCCGTTCGGTCGGATCGGCATTCAGTGCCATTGCTGTGGCAAAACCACCATTCAGGGTCGTGTCGTAATGCACTTTATACTGCAGTGCACTGCGTCTGATCAGGCGTGAATCTTCTATCGCCTGGCGTCCGGCCGTGGTATTAACAATATAGCTGTATTCACCATTTTTCAGACGGTCCTGAATATGCGGTCGCCCTTCATGTACTTTATTCACCAGCCGCGGGTTAATCCCTGCTTCACCCAGGACCACTGCCGTACCGTGTGTCGCATCCAGTTCATAACCATATTTCATTAATTTGGCTGCCAGGTCGACAACCCGCTTTTTGTCGCCTTCACGCACGGATAACAGTGCACGTCCTGACTTTTTCATCATCGACTGTGAACCCAGCATAGCCTTAGAGAAAGCTTCTGCAAAGGTACGACCGACGCCCATAACCTCACCGGTAGAACGCATTTCCGGACCGAGGATCGGGTCAACTCCCGGGAATTTGTTAAACGGTAATACCACTTCTTTTACCGAATAATAAGGAGGAATTATCTCTTTGGTGACACCCTGCGCCGCCAGTGTTTTACCGGCCATAACACGTGCTGCAACTTTGGCTAATGGCACACCGGTGGCTTTAGAAACAAAAGGTACTGTACGGGCTGCACGCGGGTTAACTTCAATCAGATAGACTTCGTTATCCTTAACGGCAAACTGCACATTCATCAGACCGCGAACATTCAGTTCAAATGCCAGATTTTTTACCTGCTCACGCATTACGTCCTGAATCTGCTGGCTTAAGGTATACGCCGGCAGTGAACAGGCTGAGTCACCGGAGTGAACACCGGCCTGCTCAATGTGTTCCATAATTCCGCCAATCAGTACCTGTTCACCATCGCAGATAGCATCGACATCGACTTCGACAGCATCATCCAGGAAGCGATCCAGTAACACAGGCGCATCATTTGACACAGACACGGCGGTCATAAAATAGCGTTTCAGGTCGATTTCGTCATACACAATTTCCATTGCCCGGCCGCCCAGTACATAAGAAGGGCGAACCACTAACGGATAACCAATCGAAACGGCTTTCTCAACGGCCTGTTCCAGGGCTGTGACGGTTGCATTTGCCGGTTGTTTTAATGCCAGACGCTCAACGGCATGCTGGAAACGTTCACGGTCTTCGGCACGGTCGATAGCATCAGGGCTGGTGCCAATGACCGGGACACCGGCGGCTTCCAGAGCACGGGCCAGTTTAAGTGGTGTCTGGCCGCCGTACTGAACAATCACCCCTTTGGGCTGTTCAATACGAACAATCTCCAGCACATCTTCCAGGGTCACAGGCTCAAAGTACAGACGGTCAGAGGTATCGTAATCGGTAGAGACCGTTTCAGGGTTACAGTTAACCATAATGGTTTCGTAACCATCTTCACGTAATGCCAGTGAAGCGTGGACGCAGCAATAGTCGAATTCAATACCCTGACCAATACGGTTCGGGCCACCGCCAAGGATCATGATTTTTTCACGATCAGTATTCGGGCTGGCTTCGCACTCTTCTTCATAAGTTGAGTACATGTAAGCCGTGTCCGTCGCGAACTCTGCCGCACAGGTATCCACCCGCTTATAGACCGGATACAGATTATATTGCTGACGAAGTTTACGGACTTCATGTTCCGCTACTCCCGCCAGTTGTGCCAGCCGGAGGTCAGCAAAACCTTTACGCTTCAGCTGACGCAGGAAGTCGTAGTTCAGGCCATTCAGTCCCTGACGGGCAACCTGCTCTTCCAGACGAACCAGTTCTTCAATCTGCACCAGGAACCAGCGGTCGATATTGGTCAGATTAAACACACCATCAACTGACATCCCCAGACGGAACGCATCAGCGATATACCAGATACGGTCACTGCCGGCATCTTTCAGTTCACGGCGAATGCGGGTCAGTGCATCAGCCTCTTCCGGATCCACTTTCGGGTCAAATCCACAGGCACCGACTTCCAGGCCACGTAATGCCTTTTGCATGGATTCCTGGAAGGTACGGCCAATCGCCATGACTTCACCCACTGACTTCATTTGCGTGGTCAGACGGTCATTACTGCCGGCAAATTTTTCGAAGTTAAAGCGAGGGATTTTGGTCACGACATAGTCGATAGAAGGTTCGAATGACGCCGGTGTCAGCCCCCCGGTAATATCATTCATCAGTTCATCGAGGGTATAGCCAACCGCCAGCTTAGCGGCAATTTTAGCAATCGGGAAGCCGGTGGCTTTTGACGCCAGCGCCGAAGAACGTGACACCCTTGGGTTCATTTCGATAACAATCAAACGACCATTTTCCGGGTTTACCGAGAACTGGACGTTAGAACCACCGGTTTCCACACCAATCTCACGCAGTACGGCCATCGAGGCATTACGCATGATCTGATACTCTTTATCGGTCAGGGTCTGAGCCGGCGCAACGGTGATTGAGTCACCCGTATGGATCCCCATGGCATCGAAGTTTTCAATCGAGCAGACAATGATACAGTTATCATTTTTGTCACGAACAACTTCCATTTCATACTCTTTCCAGCCAATCAGCGACTCATCAATCAGCAGCTCATTGGTCGGAGACAGATCCAGTCCGCGTTCACAGATTTCTTCAAACTCTTCGCGGTTATACGCGATACCGCCACCGGTGCCCCCCATCGTAAAGGAAGGACGAATAATGCACGGAAAACCAACCTCAGCAGCCACTTTTAAGGCTTCGTCCATGGTATGGGCAATCCCGGAACGGGCAGTATCCAGTCCGATGCTTTTCATCGCTTTATCAAAACGGCGGCGATCTTCTGCTTTATCAATCGCATCGGCGGTTGCACCAATCATGGTAACGCCAAATTCTTCCAGAACCCCCTGTCTTTCCAGCTCCAGCGCACAGTTCAGTGCGGTCTGGCCACCCATGGTCGGCAGCACAGCATCAGGACGTTCTTTTTCTATGATTTTACGTACCACTTCCCAGTGGATTGGCTCAATATAGGTCGCATCCGCCATTTCCGGGTCAGTCATTATGGTTGCCGGATTCGAGTTCACCAGCACCACACGGTAACCTTCTTCACGCAGGGCTTTACAGGCCTGGGCTCCGGAATAGTCGAACTCACAGGCTTGTCCGATAACAATAGGACCGGCACCAAGGATCAGGATCGATTTTATATCTGTACGTTTTGGCATTTATTAGCTCCTGGATTACCTGTTACCGGAACGGAAAGTATTAATTAATTCAATGAAGTGATCGAACAGCGGTGCCGCATCATGCGGTCCGGGGCTCGCTTCAGGGTGTCCCTGGAAACTGAAAGCTGGCTTATCCGTGCGATGGATACCTTGTACCGTGTGGTCAAACAGGGATTTATGGGTCACCCGTAAACATGACGGAAGATTCTGCTCATCAACGGCAAAACCGTGGTTCTGTGCGGTAATCATCACCACATCACGATCCAGGTCTTTGACCGGGTGGTTACCGCCATGGTGACCCAGTTTCATTTTTACGGTCGCGGCACCACTGGCCAGGGCTAATAACTGGTGTCCGAGGCAAATACCAAACAGCGGGATATCGGTTTCGAGGAATTGTTTAATCGCGCTGATAGCATAGTCACAAGGTTCCGGGTCACCGGGACCATTAGATAAGAAAATACCATCCGGATTCATTTTCAGCACTTCATCTGCCGGGGTCTGCGCCGGAACAACCGTCAGACGCACCCCGCGGTCAGCCAGCATACGCAGAATATTACGCTTAGCACCAAAATCGTAGGCGACTACATGGTAAGGCAGTTCACTGTCAGCCTTAGGGGCCGGTAGTCCATCGTTCAGTGTCCAGCTGCCCTGTGTCCACGGATATGCTTTATCGGTGGTTACTTCTTTCGCTAAATCCATGCCTTTCAGGCCCGGGAAGTTTTTCGCCTGCTGTAGTGCCGCAGCGACATCCGGGTTATCACCGGCAATAATGCAGCCATTCTGTGCGCCCTTTTCCCGCAGTAAACGGGTCAGTTTACGGGTATCAATATCAGCAATAGCGACAATGTTATGACGGGAAAGATAGGCTGAAAGGTCTTCGGTGCTGCGGTAGTTGCTGGCAATCAGGGGCAGGTCGCGAATAACTAATCCCTGCGCATGTACCCGGGATGACTCTTCGTCAGCGGGATTAGTACCAACATTACCGATATGGGGATAAGTAAGAGTGACGATCTGGCGGGAATAGGAAGGATCAGTAAGAATTTCTTGATAACCGGTCATTGACGTATTGAAAACGACCTCTCCCACTGCCGATCCGCTGGCCCCAATGGCCCGACCGTGGAACTCGGTTCCGTCTTCCAGAACCAGGATTGCTGACTTAATCAAAACTTCCTCCGGGGAATAAATAGTCACTATACCTGCATATTAATTCATTATTGATACCTGAATCAATCCAAAAAACACCTGAAAGGTCTAATTTTGGCAAATTGGGCGCATTCTAATGACCAGCCCTGCTTATGTCCAGTCTGAAAGGTAATATTATTAGTTTTTTTAACCCACTGATGGCAAAAATATACTGACAGGGTTAAAAACAGGGGATTGCTGGCCGTTTAAAACGATTGCCTGATAAGAAGCATAGCAGAAAGCGGGAAAACTGGTAATTTCAGACCAAATGGTCCGAAAAATCAGTTGGAGACAATATAAAAATAATAGAAAACAAATGAAAATAAAGGCTACGCAATAAAAACAAACAAAAACAATTATAAAAAAAATAAAGAGGAAGTAAAACAAACAACCTCTTTTACAATCAAATAGTTATCGACTGGAATTCACATCACAACACATTATAAATCATTCAAATAAAGCACATCACGCATATCATAAACACTATTTTCACGCTCAAAAACCCAGCCTGCCGCCTTAACTGCTCCCTTTGCAAAAGTCATCCGGCTGGAAGCTTTATGGGTGATTTCAACCCGCTCGCCTATATCAGCAAACATGGCTGTATGTTCACCGACAATATCGCCGGCACGTACCGTAGCAAAGCCGATAGCGTGTGGCTTGCGCTCTCCCGTATGGCCTTCACGGCTATACACCGCATGTTCTGATAAGTCCCAGTTCATCGCTTCAGCAATGGATTCCCCCATCGCTAATGCCGTACCGGAAGGTGCATCCACTTTATACCGGTGATGCGCTTCCGTGATCTCTATATCACTGTATTCACCCATGACTTTTGCTGCCTTTTCCAGCAGTTTAAGCACCAGGTTAACACCGACACTAAAGTTTGCGGCAAAAACAACCGGTATACTGATACCTGCCCTGCGGATAGCCTGCTTACCGGCCTCATCAAAGCCGGTGGTACCAATCACTATCGCTTTTTGATGAGTTTCACAAAATTTAAGGTACTCGAGGCTGGCTTCAGGACGGGTGAAGTCGATGAGCACATCAAAGTTATCCTTTACCGTCAGCAGGTTATCGGTAATCTGCACACCGGTCTTATGGATCCCCGCCAGTTCACCGGCATCACACCCCGTCAGCGAAGACCCGCGACGCACCACGACGGCACCCAGAGTCATATCTCCGGCCAGTGATACAGCCTCAATTAACTGGCGCCCCATTCTCCCGGAGGCTCCGACAATACCTATTCGGATATTTTTCATAACTATTCATTCCTGTGGGTGTGTATATCCTGCCAGCTCAGATTAACCAGCCACCAGAACAGTCACCAGTAAAATAAAAGCATCATTAAAATTTCAGGTTTGATCTGAGATATTATCAGTAAAATCAATGGGGGGTAAAAATTGTTATCCGCGGGAAAAGTCCGCAAGGGAAGCAATAGCCTGTACCATAAAAAGCCCGCAGTATATTGCATGCTGCGGGCTTCGGAGAATTACCGGACTTCTTTTACATCTACCCGTAACTCTTTAGGCACTTCGAAAACAATATTTTCTTCGCGGCCGATTAACTCGACTGCCGCTTCGCCACCAAACTCCCTCAGGCGGGTAATCACCTGCTGTACCAGGATATCAGGGGCCGATGCTCCGGCAGTCACGCCAACACAACTCACACCCTGCAGCCAGCTTTCACGAATATCCTCCGCAGAGTCAATCAACTGAGCATGCTTACCGGCTCTCCGGGCCAGTTCTGCCAGGCGATTAGAGTTTGACGAGTTTTTTGACCCTACCACCAGGATAACATCAGCACGCTCTGACAGATGGCGGACGGCTTCCTGGCGATTGGTGGTTGCATAGCAAATATCATCTTTCCTCGGACCGATGATTGCCGGGAAACGCTGACGCAGCGCATCAATAATCTCTGAAGTATCGTCAACCGACAATGTCGTCTGGGTCATAAAACTCAGATTCGATTCATCTTTAACATTGAGTCTGAAAACATCTTCAGGAGATTCGACAAGGTACATTCCCCCGGCAGGGTTACTGTACTGGCCCATTGTGCCTTCGACCTCAGGGTGGCCGGCATGACCAATCAATATAGCTTCAACACCTTTACGGCTGGCACGGGCGACTTCCATATGGACTTTGGTGACTAACGGACAGGTCGCATCAAATAACATCGTCAGTGAGCGTGCCCTGGCTTCAGCCCTCACTGCCTGAGACACACCGTGGGCAGAGAAAATCAGAATAGCACCATCCGGGACTTCGCTGATCTGTTCAATAAACACTGCCCCGCGGTCACGTAACCCCGCCACTACATAGCGGTTATGTACCACCTCATGGCGGACATAAATCGGGGCACCATACATCTCCAGCGCCCGCTCAACAATACTGATGGCACGGTCAACACCGGCACAAAAACCACGAGGGTTAGCGAGCAGAATTTGCATTTTCGGCCTCCTGTCGTGGATTAACTTCCAGCACTTCAACATTAAAGGTAATCATTTGCCCCGCCAGAGGGTGATTAAAGTCTACCGTGACAGAATCACCGGAAACATCACGGATCACGCCGGGCATTTCACTGCCATCCGGCGCGCTAAACAACATAATCGCCCCCTGTTCAGGCTCACCGGCCTCAGTAAAATCCCTGCGGGAGAAATACCGGATAAGATCCGGACTGGATACCCCGAACCCGTCTTCAGGTGCGAGAGTAAACTGCCGGGTTTCCCCGGCCGTCAGGCCGTGTAAGGCTGTCCCAAAGGCCGGTGAAAGACTGTCATCACCCAGCCGAAACAATGCCGGTTTACCATTAGCGCGTGTTGATTCGGCCAGGGTTCCATCTTCCAGGGTCAGAGTGAAATGGACCAGTAACGAACTATCATGCTGTACCGAGTTACTCATGCCTTACCCTTTATCCGCCTGTTTCGCTGCAGAAGGCAGAAACCCTTCCAGAATCACCAGTGCAGCTCCGATACAAATGGCGCAGTCTGCAAGATTAAAGGTTGCGAAATGCCAGTCTCCGACATAGAAGTCAATAAAATCGACAACAAAGCCGTGCCACATACGGTCCAGTAAGTTCCCCGCAGCACCGCCGATGATCATGGCATAGGCGATATTGGTCATTTTCTGGCTGGCACGGTTTCGGAACATCATCACCAGCAGCGCTATCACTATGGCCACCGCAATACCGGCAAAGAACCACCGTTGCCATCCCCCTTTGTCAGCGAGGAAGCTGAATGCAGCACCGTAGTTACGGGCGTAAAACAGATTCAGGGAAGGCATAAGTGCACGGCTTTCATGCAATTGCATATCAGCCATGACCCACTGTTTACTGACGAAGTCGACAACCATCACCAGTACCGTTACCCATATCCAGCGTAAGCCGGTAGAACTCAGAGATTTACTCATCAGGCAAACTTACGCTCTTCGCCGGCACCGGAGACATTGCTGTAACAACGGCCACAGATTTCAGCATGCTGCGGGTTCTTGCCAATGTCTTGCGTGTAGTGCCAGCAGCGCGGACATTTTTCGCCAGCCGCTTTTTGCAGGGTGATTTTCAGCCCTTTAAGCTGTTCACTGTGCACCGCTTCTGCCGGTGCAGACTGATAATCCTGAACCTGTACCTCTGAGGTCAGTAACACAAAACGCAGTTCGTCACCCAGTGCATTCAGCTTTTCTGCCAGCGAGTGATCAGCATACAGCACAACCGATGCTTCCAGCGCGCTGCCGATTTTTTTGTCAGCACGGGCCTGTTCAATCACTTTATTTACCTCACCGCGTACTTTCAGTAATTGCTCCCAGTAAGCATCATTCAGCGTTTCATTTTCTGGCAGATCAAACAGTCCCTGGTACCACTCACCGGTAAATACATACTGTTCACGTTGTCCTGCCAAGTGTCCCCAGATTTCGTCAGCCGTGAAGGACATGATCGGTGCCATCCAGCGAACCAGCGCTTCAGCAATATGCCAGAGTGCCGTCTGGCAGCTACGGCGTGCGATGCTGTCAGGTTTAGCCGTATACTGACGGTCTTTAATGATATCCAGATAGAACGAGCCCATTTCCACCGAGCAGAACTGCATCAGACGCTGTACAACTTCATGGAAATCATAACCTTCATATGACGCCAGGATATCCTGTTGTGCAGCCAGCGCACGGCTGACGGCCCAGCGATCCAGTACCACCATATCATCAGCAGCAACCAGGTCAGTTTGCGGGTTAAAACCGTTCAGGTTAGCCAGCAGGAAACGAGCGGTGTTACGGATACGACGGTATGCATCTGCAGAACGTTTCAGAATTTCGTCGGAAACCGCCATTTCACCAGAGTAGTCGGTTGACGCGACCCACAGACGTAAAATATCAGCACCCAGTTTGTTCATCACATCCTGCGGGCTGACCGTGTTACCAATCGACTTAGACATCTTACGGCCCTGACCATCAACGGTGAAACCATGGGTCAGTACCTGACGGTAAGGTGCTTTGCTTTTAATTGCGGTGGAAATCATCAGTGATGACATAAACCAGCCACGGTGCTGGTCAGAACCTTCCAGATAAATATCGGCACTGTGTCCGCCAAACTCAGGACGAACATCCACTACTGAGCAACTGGTAGAACCGGAGTCGAACCATACATCCAGAGTATCAGGAACTTTACTGTAGTGTTCTGCATCCGCACCCAGTAACTCTTTGCTATCCAGATCCCACCATGCCTGAATCCCATCCTGTTCAACACGCAGCGCGACCTGTTCCATCAGTTGCAGTGTGTCAGGGTGCAGCTCTTCCGTCTGATTATGGACAAACAGAGCCATTGGCACTCCCCAGGTACGCTGACGTGAAATACACCAGTCAGGGCGGTTAGCCACCATTGACTCAATACGTGCCTGGCCCCAGTCGGGGATCCACTGAACGTCTTTGATTTCTTTCAGCGACTGGGCGCGCAGTCCTTTTTGATCCATGCTGATAAACCACTGCGGGGTCGCGCGGAAGATGATCGGCGTTTTATGACGCCAGCAGTGCGGGTAGCTGTGATGCAGCTTTTCAACGTGCAGCAGTGCACCTTTGTCACGCAGCAACTCAACAATCAGGTCGTTAGCTTTAAATACGTTGACCCCGTCCAGCCCCGGATAGGTTCCCGGAAGGTAGCAGCCGTCCGGTCCTACCGGGTTCGCTACCTCAATACCGTATTTCTGGCCAATAACATAGTCCTCAGGACCATGACCCGGCGCCGTATGTACCGCTCCGGTACCGGCATCCAGCGTGACGTGATCACCCAGTAATACCGGGACATCAAAACCAAGGAACGGATGACGGAAACGCAATAACTCCAGCGCATCACCACGGCATTCACCCAGTACTGTCCATTCGGAAATACCGGCACGCTGCAGAACACTTTCCGTTAAATCTTTAGCCAGAATCAGGACATGCCCTTCGGCCTGCACCAGTTGATATTCAAACTCAGGGTTGACGGAGATGGCACGGTTAGAAGGCATCGTCCACGGGGTGGTGGTCCAGATAACCAGTGACACCGGTGCCTCAGGCACACTGACAGAAAATGCGGCAGCAACCGCTGCGCTATCCACCGCATTAAACATGACATCGATAGATGGAGAGGTCTTGTCGTAATATTCGACTTCTGCTTCGGCCAGTGCCGAACGACACTCTGTACACCAGTGTACCGGCTTTGCTCCTTTGTGCAGATGTCCGTTACCGATGATCCGTCCCAGTGCACGGATAATATTTGCTTCGGTATTGAAATCCATCGTCAGGTAAGGACGGTCCCAGTCGCCGAGCACGCCCAGCCGGATAAAGTCTTTTTTCTGTCCTTCGATTTGCTCTGCAGCATATTTGCGACAGGCAGCACGAAACTCCGCCGGAGTGACTTTCTCACCCGGTTTACCAATCATTTGTTCAACTTTATGTTCGATAGGTAATCCGTGGCAGTCCCAGCCAGGCACATAAGGCGCATCGAAGCCAGACAGACCTTTAGATTTAATAATAATATCTTTCAGAATCTTGTTAACTGAGTGACCGATATGAATGCTGCCGTTAGCGTAAGGAGGGCCATCGTGCAGAATAAATGTTTTTTTACCTTTTTTTGCTGCACGGATCGCACTGTACAGATTATCGTCGGTCCATCGCTGCAACATTGCAGGTTCCCGTTTGGCTAAATCGCCACGCATCGGGAACCCGGTTTCAGGTAAGTTCAGGGTAGCTTTATAGTCACTCATCAGATTCTCGGTTCCATATTTCGGCCATTATGCCGTTGTTTTTAGCCCAAAAAATTCGCGGGCCGTCACCACATCTTTGGCAATTTGCGCTTTCAGTTGATCAAGCGATGCAAATCGTTGCTCATTACGTATTTTATGCCGCAATACCACAGAGATATGGCGGCCATATAAATTGATATTTACATCCAGTAAATTAACTTCCAGCTGCTGACGCATCCCTTTTACCGTCGGCCGGGTACCAATATTTGCTACCCCGTAGAAAGACTGTTCAGATATTCCCTGAACTTCTACAGCATAAACTCCTGTTACCGGTGATACGGTCCGTCGCAGCGGTATGTTCGCGGTAGGAAAGCCCAGAGTCCTTCCCAGGGCATCACCGTGGATAACCCGTCCGCTAATCGCATAAGGCCGCCCCAGCAGATGTTCAGCCGTCAGAAAGTCATCGGCCGCCAGAGCTTCACGCACTTTAGTACTGCTGACCCGCTCTCCCTGGTGACAGAATGTCCGGGTATTCACCACATCGAAATGATAGCGGCGCGCCGCCTCCTGTAATAACAGGAAATTCCCTTCCCGGCCAGCGCCGAAACAGAAATCATCACCGACCGTCAGGAACCTGACATCCAGCTTTTCCGCCAGAATATCGCGGATGAAATCATCCGCTGTCAGGGCCGAAAATGCGCCGTCGAAACGTACACAAACAACCGTATCGACCCCGGCCTGTTCCAGATATTTTATTTTTTCACGCAGCCGTGTCAGTCTGGCAGGCACCTGCCCGCGGCAAAAAAACTCCTGAGGCTGTGGCTCGAACAGCATGACCACCACCGGCAGATTACGTTGCCGTCCTTCCTCACAAAGTTGCTTCAGCAGCGCCTGATGCCCGCGATGCACACCGTCAAAATTACCAATAGTCAAAACGCAGCCACCATGCTGCTTTGTGAGATTATGTAAACCGCGGATAAACTTCATGGCCGACTCAACTCGCTGGAAATCGCCGGATTATACCCTTTACGGCGTACAAATTTAACCCGTCAGTGAAGCCTTTCGTCGCTTCTTTACTGCTTTTCATCGTGTTTATTCAGGGCCGGGTAAATTCCCTGCAATTTTGTTGTGAAAAGCTGTATTCATAATCAGGAAGCTGGTAGAATCTTGCGCCATCAATTACGTAACCGGGTGTTGTTTTTTAAACGACGCTTATTTGCACAAATCCATTGACAAAAGAAGGCGCAAAAGGCATAGTCCTCGGCCTTTGATTTGTCCATATAGAACATATTTGGGAGTTGGACCTTGGCTAATATCAAATCAGCTAAGAAACGCGCTGTAACATCTGAGAAACGTCGCAAGCACAACGCAAGCCGTCGCTCAATGCTGCGTACTTTCATCAAAAAAGTATACGCTGCAATCGCTACTGGCGATAAAACAGCTGCGCAGAACGCATTTAACGAAATGCAACCAATCGTGGACCGTCAGGCTGCTAAAGGTCTGATCCACAAAAACAAAGCTGCACGTCATAAAGCTAACCTGACTGCACAGATCAACAAACTGGCTTAATCGTCAGCGCGTTGTCGCTTTGAAAAGAACCGGCTCAGGCCGGTTTTTTTATGTCCGCTGATCCTCTGAAAAAAATGCCAGCCCCCCGATGACAGAGTGCTGACATTCCCCGCAGCGGTGCTGACGGCCTTATCTTTGATGCGTAAAACGCCGGCGCAACAGTACATATCCCGCCACCGCAGACAGTACCGAACCACACAGGATCCCCAGCTTCGCCTCATTAATCAGCCGCGTACCGTCCTGACCAAAAGCCAGTGATGCAATAAATATCGACATCGTAAAGCCGATACCACAGAGGATGCCAATAGCAGCAATGTCTTTAATTCCGGTATTTTCCGGTAGCCTGGTCATGCCCAGCCGTGAGCTTATCCAGCATATCAGCGTAATTCCCAGCGGTTTGCCCAACAGTAAACCGGCGATAATACCCAGTGGCAGGGAGGAGATCACATCCTGCATGCTGAGGTTATTCATCACCACGCCGGCATTAGCAAAAGCAAATAACGGCAGGATCAGCCAGCGAACCCAGGGATGCAGGCTGTGTGCCAGTTTCAGGGCTGCAGAGTGCTTCCCCTGCCCTTTAACCGGCATCATCAGGCCCAGTATCACACCGGCAATGGTTGCATGAACACCGGAAGAGAGCACCGCATACCAGAGTGCCACACCGGCCAGCAGGTACAGACTCCGGTAACGCAGCCCGACCCTGTTCATCAGCGCCAGTACTGCCATCACAATAGCCGCTCCCCCTAAAGCAAACCATGACACCTGTCCGCTGTAGAACAGGGCAATAATAATAATTGCCCCGAGATCATCAATCACCGCCAGCGCCATCAGAAAGACTTTAAGTACCGGTGGCACCCGGTTACCGAGCAGCGCCAGAATCCCTAATGCAAAAGCAATATCAGTTGCAGTAGGTATCGCCCAGCCCTGACGAATTTCAGCTAAGCCACCGTTAAATAACAGGAAGATAGCCGCAGGGGCAATCATTCCGCCAATCGCTGCCAGCAGCGGAAATACGGCCTGCTGACGCGTGGCAAGCGCCCCGCTGACCAGCTCCTGTTTAACTTCCAGCCCGACCAGCAGGAAAAATAGTGCCATCAGGGCATCATTTATCCAGAACAGGGTATTCGGAGAGTGCCCGTCGATACTGACGCCAGTCAGCGGCGTAAACTGTAAAAACTGCTGATAGCCCTCAGCACTCCAGCCCATATTAGCCAGAATCAGTGCCAGGCCAGCAGCAACAATTAATACTACGCCTCCGGCTGCTTCACTCCTGAAGATCTTTATCGCTAATGACATCAGAGGATATCCTTTTAATTTGTCACAGGGTTACCGACTGATGATCTCAGTAATTGCTGGTTTTAACAAATATTGCCGGCGAAAGAGCAAAAAAAAACCAGCACCGCAAGGCACTGGTTTTTTCTTCAGCAGGGCACTAACGGGTCAGATCGTCAAAAAACTTCTTCACACCATCAAAGAACGTTTTTGAACGGGGACTGTTATCCTCGCCTGATGGCCCGCCCAGTGTGTCGCCCAGTTCACTGAGTAACGCTTTTTGTTTATCATTCAGATTCACCGGGGTTTCTACCACCACGCGACACAACAGGTCACCAATAGCGCCACCACGGACTGATTTCACGCCCTTGCCACGCACACGGAACAATTTATCAGTTTGCGTACCGGCAGGGACTTTCAGTTTTACCCGTCCGTCAAGGGTAGGTACTTCAATCTCCCCCCCCAGGGCCGCCAGAGTGAAGTTAATCGGAACTTCACAATACAGGTTATTCTCTTCACGCTCGAAGATAGGGTGTTTTTTCACCGAGACCTGTACATAAAGATCACCGGCCGGAGCACCCTGCTCACCCGCTTCACCTTCACCACTCAGGCGAATTCGGTCACCGGTATCCACACCGGCAGGAATTTTCACTGACAGTGTTTTAGTGGTTTCGACACGCCCGTGACCGTGACAGGCGTTACATGGATCTTTAATCACGGAACCACGTCCCTGACAGGTCGGACAGGGTTGCTGAACCGTAAAGAAGCCCTGTCGCATCTGTACCTGGCCTGCACCATGGCAGGTCGAACAGGTTTGTGGTTTTGAGCCGGCTTTAGCGCCGCTGCCATGGCAGGTATCACATTCCTGCAGGGTAGGAATACGAATTTCTTTGCTTACACCACGGACCGCTTCTTCCAGCGTCAGCTCCATGTTGTAACGCAGGTCGGAACCACGGGCTGCACGCTGGCGACGACCGCCACCGAAAATATCACCGAAAACATCACCGAAGATATCACCGAAATCCGCACCGCCGCCAAAGCCGCCGCCGAATCCGCCACCGCCCATACCGCCTTGTTCAAAAGCTGCATGACCGTACTGATCGTAAGCGGCACGCTTTTGATCATCGGTCAGAATTTCATAGGCTTCTTTGACTTCTTTAAACTGCTCTTCAGCCTTGGTATCGCCTGGGTTACGGTCAGGGTGATATTTCATTGCCAGCCGTTTATAGGCCTTTTTGATTTCACGCTCATCCGCTGTTTTGGATACGCCTAAAACCTCGTAGTAATCACTCTTCGCCATTTTTTATTGCCTTTAACATGATCGCACGGGCGTGGATATTCTCCTACGCCCGTGCTGGTTAGCAACGACAGCTTAGCTGCCGCTTAGCCCGGTCATGGGCAATTACTTTTTGTCTTTAACTTCTTCGAATTCAGCATCGACAACATCGTCATCTTTCTGAGCTGAAGCATCAGCACCTGCACCGGCTGCACCGTTTGCCTGAGCACTCTGCTGTGCCAGTTCCATCAGTTTCCCGGAGACTTCAACCAGGGCCTGAATTTTAGCGTCAATATCTGCTTTATCTTCTGATTTCAGCGCAGTTTCCAGTGCTGTCAGTGCAGATTCGATTGGCGCTTTATCTTCAGCAGATAACTTATCACCGGCTTCTTCTAACTGCTTACGGGTGCTGTGAACAACCTGGTCACCCTGGTTACGTGCCTGAACCAGCTCTTCGAATTTACGGTCAGATTCTGCATTTTGCTCAGCATCACGGACCATTTTTTCGACTTCTTCTTCGTTCAGACCGGAAGAAGCTTTAATGGTGATCTTCTGCTCTTTACCACTGTTTTTGTCTTTTGCAGACACATGCAGGATACCATCCGCATCGATGTCGAAAGTGACTTCGATCTGTGGCATACCCCGTGGCGCAGCCTGAATACCGTCCAGGTTAAACTGACCCAGTGACTTGTTATCAGAAGAACGTTTACGCTCACCCTGCAGTACATGGATAGTTACCGCAGACTGGTTGTCTTCTGCTGTAGAGAACACCTGGCTGTGTTTGGTCGGGATAGTAGTATTTTTGCTGATCAGGCTGGTCATTACACCACCCATCGTTTCGATACCCAGTGACAGCGGAGTCACATCCAGCAGCAATACGTCTTTCACATCACCCGCCAGTACACCCCCCTGAACTGCCGCACCGACAGCTACAGCTTCGTCCGGGTTAACGTCTTTACGTGGTTCTTTACCAAAGAAATCTTTAACTTTGCTCTGAACCAGTGGCATACGGGTCTGACCACCCACCAGGATAACATCATTGATATCAGACACTGACAGACCGGCATCTTTCAGAGCAACTTTCAGTGGCTCGATAGAGCGTGCAACCAGATCTTCAACCAGTGCTTCCAGTTTCGCACGGGTTACTTTGATGTTCAGGTGCTTAGGACCAGTCGCATCTGCAGTCACGTACGGCAGGTTAACGTCAGTCTGCTGGGCAGAAGACAGTTCAATTTTCGCTTTCTCTGCCGCTTCTTTCAGACGCTGCATTGCCAGCGGGTCGTTACGCAGGTCAATACCCTGCTCTTTCTTGAATTCGTCAACCAGATAGTTAATCAGGCGGCTATCGAAGTCTTCACCACCGAGGTGAGTATCACCATTGGTTGCCAGAACTTCGAAGGTTTTTTCACCATCAACTTCATCGATTTCGATAATTGAGATATCGAAAGTACCACCACCCAGGTCGTATACCGCGATAGTACGGTTACCCTGGCCTTTATCCATACCGTAAGCCAGTGCTGCGGCAGTTGGTTCGTTGATGATACGTTTTACTTCCAGACCTGCGATACGGCCAGCATCTTTAGTCGCCTGACGCTGTGCATCGTTAAAGTAAGCAGGAACGGTGATCACAGCTTCGGTTACCGGCTCACCCAGGTAATCTTCGGCAGTCTTCTTCATTTTCTTCAGCACTTCTGCAGAAATCTGCGGAGGTGCCATTTTCTGGCCTTTCACGTCCAGCCATGCATCACCGTTATCAGAACCGATGATTTTGTATGGCATGATTTTCAGGTCACGCTGTACTTCTTCGTCCTGAAAACGACGACCAATCAGACGCTTAATAGCAAATAAAGTGTTTTGCGGGTTAGTCACGGCCTGGCGTTTAGCAGGCTGGCCTACCAGAGTCTCACCATCCTGAGTGTAAGCGATGATGGAAGGAGTGGTACGATCACCCTCAGCGTTTTCCAGAACGCGTGCTTTACCACCGTCCATAATTGCTACGCATGAATTGGTTGTACCCAGGTCAATACCAATAATTTTACCCATCTCTACACATCTCCCACGTAAATTCTGTTGTCGTTCGGATATGAACCATAAATGCGGTCGCTTGTGATTATTTCAAGTGCCGGATTACAAATTTTTTTGATTCACAACTCGCTATGCAAACAAGATGGGGTCAGTTTACCGGCCATCAAGGGCCGGCGTAAAAAAAAGTAAAAAAAACACAGAAATCCCTGACAGTCTCAGCCGGCCGCCTGGCCCGGGAGGCGGGCCTGTAAATGCAGATATCCGCCGATCATTGCCCCGGTGACACACAGCGCGGTGATATACCAGCAAGGTGCCAGTAGCGTCAGACGTAACGCCAGGGTCACAAAGACGGGTGTCAGACCGCCGAAAATAGCGTAAGAAAGGTTATAGGACAGGGAAATACCACTAAAGCGAACTGCCGGAGGAAATGCCCTGACCATAATAAAAGGCACAATCCCCACGGTCCCGACACAGAGACCGGTCAGGGCATAAGCAGCAATCAGGTATTGCGGATGGCTGGCTAAGATATGAAAAAACAGCCAGCTGCTGGCCGCCAGCAACAGGCATCCCACCGACAGACAACGTCCGGCGCCAAAGCGGTCAACCAGCCACCCGGCCAGCATACAGCCTGCCAGCAGCATAACTGTCGCAATACTGTTGGCCTGCAGGCTGAGCGCTGCCGGGATCTGATACATTTTTTGCATCAGCGCCGGTGCCATCAGGATAATCACCACGATAGCGGCAGAAAGCAGCCAGGTCAGGAGCACCGAAATCAGCAGGCTTTTACGATGAAAATTCACCACATTTTTCAGGGGCAGTGCTTCAGACAATGTTTTTTGCTGCTGCATTTTCCGGAATACCGGCGTTTCCTGCAGCCAGCGGCGCAGATATAACGCAATAAAACCAAAGACACCGCCCAGCAGAAACGCCACCCGCCAGCCAACCGCAGCGACTTCATCAGGGGTCATATGCCGGTTAATAGCACCGGCCACCAGAGAACCCAGCAGGATGCCGACCGTCAGTCCGGCTGTCAGCGTACCACAGGCAATTCCGGTACGGTTATCCGGCACATGTTCAGCGACAAATACCCAGGCACCCGGCACTTCACCACCGATTGCCGCCCCCTGTAATAATCGCATCAGCAATAATAATAGCGGAGCGGCCAGTCCCAGACTCTGATAAGAGGGCAATAGTCCCATCGCCAGAGTGGGGATAGCCATCAGCAGAATACTCAGACTAAACATTTTCTTACGCCCGAGAATATCGCCAAAATGAGCCATCACCAGCCCGCCTAATGGCCGTGCAAGATACCCCGCAGCAAAAATCCCGAAAGTCTGAAGTTGCCGCAGCCATTCGGGAATATCGGCAGGGAAAAACAGTTCGCCAATCACGGCCGCAAAAAAGACAAAGATAATAAAATCGTAGAATTCCAGCGCCCCGCCGAGCGCTGCCAGTATCAGGGTTTTATAGTCCTGCGCACTCAGGCGCTCCGCGGCATGGTTATCCATAAATTAAGTCTTTATCCCAGAGGTCAGTTAACAGCGTTAGCTGTAAATATTTCATTACTATATCGGCAATAAGCCGATACACCAGAACCTCTGAAGTTTATCCTTAAAAAATATTATCTTTAGTCGTTTATCTCACGCCTTGCACTTTTTGGACGAAAAGCTGCTACCACTTGCGGATCAGTCTCCACATAGGGCCCGTCGAGCAACTGTAAACAATAAGGTACACTTGCAAAGATACCCGCGACGTTTACCTGCCCTGATGGCGCTTTCAATCCTTCCAGTGTCTCTTTAATCGATTTCGGCTGTCCCGGCAAATTCAGGATCAGCGATTGCTTACGGATCACTGCGGTCTGCCGGGACAGAATAGCCGTAGGCACAAAATTAAGGCTGATTTGTCGCATCTGCTCGCCGAAACCAGGCATTACACGGTCAGCTACCGCCAGTGTGGCATCCGGAGTAACATCACGTAATGCCGGCCCAGTACCGCCGGTGGTAAGCACCAGATGGCAATGATGTTCATCGACCAGTTCAGTCAGTGTCTGCTCAATTAACAATTGTTCGTCGGGGATAACCCGGCTTTCGAGGGTAAAAGGACTGGTCAGGGCCAGTGATAACCATTCGGTCAGTGCAGGGATACCTTTATCCTGATAAACCCCCTGCGAGGCCCGGTCAGATACTGAGACCAGTCCGATACGTAAAGTAGTCATGATATTTCACTTCAGATGAGTGCTGTAGATACAGCCGGGACGGGGAACCACAAACAGTGAATTGACGTCCCGCAGCAGCCAGGCTACCGCGGGCGGGGATGATTACAGTAAATCTGCAATCATTTTTTCCAGTTTACCCTGGTCAATGGCAAAGTTACGGATACCCTGAGCCAGTTTATCAATCGCCATCGGATCCTGGTTATGTTCCCACAGGAATTCGGCTTCTGACATTTTTTCCGGACGGGCTTTTACTTCACCGGTAAAGTTCAGCTTACGCTCGACACTGCCTTCCGTTTCTTTCAGCTCTTTCAGCAGGCCCGGAGAGATGGTCAGGCGATCGCAGCCCGCCAGCTCCAGAATTTCGCCGGTATTACGGAAGCTCGCGCCCATGACAACGGTTTCATAACCATGCTGCTTGTAATAGTTATAAATTTCGGCCACAGAAACCACACCCGGATCTTCATGGGGTGCATATTCTTTTTTATCGGTATTCGCTTTGTACCAGTCCAGAATACGGCCAACAAACGGAGAAATCAGGTAAACACCGGCTTCTGCACAGGCACGGGCCTGGGCAAAAGAGAAAAGCAGTGTCAGGTTACAGTTGATACCTTCTTTTTCCAGACGCTCAGCCGCACGGATCCCCTGCCAGGTAGAGGCCAGCTTGATCAGAATACGATCATTGCTGATACCTGCATCGTTATACAGTTTGATCAGGCTGTGGGCTTTGGCGATACTGGCTTCTGTATCGTAGGAAAGTCTGGCATCAACTTCGGTAGAGATACGGCCCGGGACTAATTTCAGAATTTCCAGCCCGATATTTACCGCCAGTTTGTCAGAGGCGAAAGCAATTTGCTGCTGCTTATCATTACTCTGCTTACGCGCCCATTCGATGGCTTCATCAATCAGCTTACGGTATTCAGGGATTTGTGCCGCGTTGAGGATCAGTGAAGGGTTAGTGGTTGCATCCTGTGGCTGATACAGTTTCATTGCTTCAATATCACCGGTATCGGCAACGACTGTTGTTAACTTGCGCAGTGAGCTAAGTTTGTCCGTCATGTTTGCTTCTCTTCTGTTGAACTGTCAGGGGAAAAAAGCCTCTCCGGATAATATCACGCACTTGACGAGGTGCAAGGCCGCGCCGGGTAAACAATCGCGAAATCGCATTGCTGGTCACGTCGCGGGCCCGCGTAATCCGTGGTAATACACCATTAACCATCGTTGCCGGGTATAGCAACGATTGATCATTCCGTATCACTTTTTTGCTACACTGCGCCCTATCAGTGATCGCCTGCGGGCCTGTAATGAGGAATTAAATAATGTTAATGGTGATATCTCCGGCCAAAACCCTGGATTATGAAAGCCCGCTGGCGACCCGGAAGTACAGCCTGCCTGCACTGTTAAATCAGTCTCAGGAATTAATTGATATTGCCCGCCGGCTGACACCGGCACAGATTGCGACCCTGATGAGCATCAGTGATAAACTGGCACACCTTAACGCAGAACGGTTTAATGACTGGCAGCCGGATTTCACCCCGGAGAATGCCAGACAGGCCATTCTGGCGTTTAAAGGGGATGTTTATACCGGCCTGGCCGCAGAAACGCTGACTGACGATGATTTTGACTTCGCCCAGCAACACCTGCGGATGCTGTCCGGACTTTATGGTGTTCTCCGCCCGCTGGATCTCATGCAGCCTTATCGTCTGGAAATGGGCATAAAGCTTTCCAATCCACAAGGTAAAGATCTTTACAGCTTCTGGGGAGATCAGTTAACAACAGTACTGAATGAAGCGCTGGCCAGACAGGGCGATGATGTTCTGATCAATCTGGCGTCTGATGAATATTTTAAAGGGGTAAAACCCAAACTACTGGCGGGAAAAATCATTAAACCGGTGTTCCTTGATGAGAAAAATGGCAAATTCAAGGTGATCAGTTTTTATGCTAAAAAAGCCCGCGGTATGATGTGCCGTTATATTATCCGGCATCGCCTGACGACCCCGCAACAACTCACTGGTTTCAACAGTGACGACTATTTTTTTGATGAACAAAGCAGTACTGATCAGGAACTGGTGTTTAAACGCCACCAGCAACAGGCCTGAAACAGCGGTCATCAGTTATGGCCCTGCAAAGGTTGTCCCCTGCAGGGCGGCAAAGATTAGCGGTTTGTCAGACCGTTTTTGTCAGCAGGTACTGTTTCAGTTCAGCAAAATCTGCCGGCAGAGTCTCCGACAGTAATGGCAGGTCTGCACGTTCTGCCAGTTCAGCAGGTAACGGCAGATCTGTCTGCAGGATGTCATCGACGCTGTCTTTAAATTTCGCCGGATGTGCAGTACCAAGGAACAGACCATACTCACCGTCACGTAACTGATCACGCAGCACACGCCAGGCAATTGCGGCATGAGGTTCGGAAATATATCCTTCCGCCGCCAGTTCACGCATCGCTGCACGGGTTTGTTCGTCGCTCAGTGCACCGCAACCAAGTTCATTCAGCTGCCAGGTCTTACGGCGGAATAACTCTTCAACCCGTGGCCAGTTATTCGGCTGGCTGACATCCATCGCATTAGACAGGGTAGCAACCGTCTTATGGGGAGTCCATTCGCCGCTGTGCAAAAACCGCGGCACCGTGTCGTTGGCATTAGTTGCAGCGATAAAACGTTTAACCGGCAGTCCCAGGCTTTTCGCCAGTAATCCTGCCGTCAGGTCACCGAAATTACCACTGGGGACAGAAATGACTAACTGATTACGTTTTTCCTGAGGCAGCTGTGCCACCGCTTCAAAGTAATAACATACCTGGGCCAGTAACCGGCTGATATTGATCGAGTTAGCGGAATTCAGACCAATCGCCTGTTTCAGTGCCTGATCATCAAATGCCTGCTTCACCAGTGCCTGACAGGCATCGAAATCGCCGTCCACCGCAATGGTCTGGATATTTCCGCCCAGCGTGCAGAACAGTTTTTCCTGTAACGAACTGATTTTTCCCTGCGGATAAAGGATCACCACACGGATATTTTCCATGCCATAAAACGCGTGGGCAACGGCGGCGCCTGTGTCACCGGATGTCGCAGTCAGAATAGTAATCTTTTCATCGTCGTCGCTGCTCAGAGCCAGCATCTGAGCCATAAAACGGCCGCCAAAGTCTTTAAATGCCAGGGTTGGTCCGTGGAATAATTCCAGACAGGCAACATCTTCAGAGACGGGTTGTACCGGGGCCGGAAAGGTAAATGCCGTTTTTACACGCGCTGTCATTTCCTGCTCAGAGATCTCATCACCGATAAAGGCCGACAGTATTTTGCTGCTGCGGCTGACAAAATCCATCTCCAGCAGGTGATCAATTTCTGTCAGTTCAAAAGCCGGCAATTCATTAGGGAAGAAAAGTCCCTGCTGCGAACCCAGTCCCTGCGTCACCGCCTGAGTAAAACTGACCTGCTCGTTATGGTCTTTCAGATTATATAATTTCATCGCTTACCCCAGTTTACGTGCGCCCGTCGTATCAAGACGGCAAATATGTACGAAGCCTTCATCGTTCTGCAGATAGTGCTGCTGTAACCATGCCCGGGTCTGCTCAGCCACTTCCGGCGTGTCACAGACGGCAAACAGTGTCGGTCCGGAACCGGAAATACCACAGGCCAGAGCCCCGAGTCCGGTCACAGCCTGTCGCGCTTCGGCAAACCCCGGCAGCAGTCCGGTACGGTACGGTTCAGCAATAACATCTTTCATCAGACTGGCCGCCAGCAATGGCTGACGGGTGTGGCAGGCATGAATAAATCCTGACAGCATTCGGCCATGGGTTATACAGTCTGCTTTACTGTAGGTGGCAGGCAGAATAGCCCTGGCTTCTGCGGTGGAAACTTTAATTCCCGGGTAGGCCATCACCCAATACCATTCATCAAACCCCGGTACCGGTTGACAGGTAATACCATGGGCTTCCAGCATTAGCTGGAGACCGCCTAAAAAACAGGGAGCCACGTTATCGAAGTGCACGCTGCCGGAAACCCGCCCTTCCAGTTCACCCATCAGCGCCAGTAACCGGTCGTCATCCAGCGGCTTATGACAGAATTCATTCATTGCCATCAGCCCGGCGACAACTGAACAGGCACTGGATCCCAGCCCTGAGCCGATGGGCATGTTTTTTTCCAGTACCATTCTGACCGGAATATCGCGGCCAACTTCCTGACAAAAACGCTGCCAGCACTGATAGACTATATTCTCTTTTGGATCTGCCGGCAGTTTTGAGACAAAACGACCACGATTCTCCAGACTGAAGGTTTCTGCCGCTTCTACGGTGACACAATCCCCCAGCAGAGTTCCGTCGGCCGGTGACACTGCGGCCCCCAGCACATCAAACCCGACACTCACATTGCCGATAGAGGCAGGTGCATAAACTTTTACCATAATCAGACTCCCAGCTTCCATGTCAGAGTTCTCAATAAATCTGCAAACACCCCGGCTGCCGTTACATCGTTACCGGCACCATAGCCTCTGAGTACCAGCGGAATTGGCTGATAATAGCGGCTGTAAAAGGCCAGTGCGTTCTCACCATTTTTCACTTTAAATAACGGGTCATTACTGTCGACGGCGGCAATGTTTACACTGCACTGGCCCTGTTCATCAATCGCGCCAACAAAACGTAATACCTTACCTTCTTCACGCGCTTTAGCAGCCCGTACAGAAAATGCCTCATCCAGTTCCGGCAGGCGGCGCATAAACTCATCAGTATCTGCCAGTTCTGTCAGTTCTTTCGGTAAAACCGCTTCGATACTGATATCGCTTAATTCCAGGCTCATACCGGCTTCCCGCGCCAGAATAAGCAGCTTACGCGCTACATCCATCCCCGACAGGTCATCGCGGGGATCAGGTTCGGTAAAGCCCAGCTGGCGTGCCCTGGCCGTCGCTTCAGATAACGAAACACCGTCATCCAGCATGCCAAAAATACAGGACAATGAGCCGGACAGAATGCCATTAAACTTAATTAGCTCATCACCGGCATTTAACAGATTTTGCAGGTTCTCAATGACCGGCAACCCGGCACCTACATTGGTGTCATACAGGAACTTACGCCGTGCTTTCTCCGCCTCAGAACGGATCTGCCGGTAATATGCCATAGAAGACGTATTCGCTTTCTTATTTGGCGTAACGACATGAAAACCTTCGCGCAGAAAATCCGCATACTGATCGGCCAGAGCCTGGCTGGAAGTACAGTCAACAATAACCGGATTGAGTAAGTGGTACTCTTTCACTAGCCGGGTCAGATGGTCCAGGGAAAAAACATCCGTCGCTTCGGACAGCTGATCCTGCCAGTGATCAAGCCCGATTCCGTGAACATTGGTCAGTAATGCCCGTGAATTGGCAATACCACACACCCGCAGGTCAATATGCTTCTTCTTCAGCCATGCCTGCTGGCGGTGCAGCTGGTCGAGTAATGCGCTGCCGACTCCCCCGGTACCAACCACAAATACTTCGATCACCTGATCGGTCGCAAACAGCATCTGATGAACCACCCGCACACCGGTTGTCGCTTCCTGGTTACTGACCACCACCGAAATGGAGCGTTCTGACGAGCCCTGGGCAATGGCGATAATATTAATATTCGCCCGTGCCAGAGCTGAGAAGAATTTGGCCGAAATACCGCGCTGTGTACGCATACCGTCACCCACTACCGAGATAATCGCCAGCTTTTCGATCACTTCCAGCGGGTCCAGCAGGCCATCTTTCAGTTCCAGATAAAACTCCTCTTCCAGCGCACGGCGGGTAGAGAGAGCCTCACTCTGAGGAACGCAGAAGCTGATACTGTATTCAGAAGAAGACTGGGTAATTAACACCACCGAGATGCCTTTGCGTGACATTACGGCAAAGACCCGGGCAGCCATACCGACCATACCTTTCATGCCGGGGCCGGAGACATTAAACATCGCCATATTATTCAGGTTAGTGATGCCTTTCACCGGTGCTGAGTCATCTCCCTGCCCTGCAGAAATCAGAGTGCCGGGTGCTGACGGATTGGCGGTGTTCTTAATCAGGCAGGGGATTTGGAACCGTGCAATCGGGGTAATCGTCCGTGGATGGAGGACTTTGGCGCCAAAATAAGAAAGCTCCATCGCTTCCTGATAAGACATAGATTTCAGTAACCGTGCATCAGGGACCTGACGCGGATCGCAGGTATAAACACCGTCCACATCGGTCCAGATTTCACAACAGTCCGCACGTAAACAGGCGGCCAGCACCGCCGCAGAATAGTCAGAACCATTACGTCCCAGTGCCACTAATTCACCCTGTTCATTACCTGCGGTAAAACCCGCCATCAGGATGTAGTTTTGGGGCGGAATCTGGCTGGCACTGATCCGCCGGGTCGATTCGGTAATATCGACTGTCGATTCCAGATATCCGCCGATCGCCAGCAGCTTCTCTACCGGGTCGATGACCGTCACCCGGTGCCCTCTGGCTTGTAACAGCGCCTGCATAATCGCAATCGAGAGTTTTTCACCGGTACAGATAACGGATGCATTTACACTGTCCGGGCACTGACCGAGTAAATTAATACCGAGAATAACTTGCTGTAAACGTTTGAATTCACTGTCAACACAGGCTGTCATTGCCGCAGTATCAAACCCTGGCTGTGCTGCTGCAAGGCCACTCAGCAACTGGTCGAAAATCTGACGGGCATCGTCCAGGTTAGCGGATGCATCCTGACCTGAAATGTTTTTTTCGATTAAGGCAACTAAATGATTGGTAATTTTTGCCGGGGCTGAGAGGACAGTCGCAACCTGTTCCTGTCGTGCATTATTTTCCAGTATGTCGACAACACGCAGAAAACGCTCTGCATTTGCGACCGATGTTCCGCCAAATTTCAACACGCGCATGGTTCAATAACTCCTGAATTTATGCCGAAAAAAAAGCCCGCACCTGATAAGGGAGCGGGCTTTTTCGTTTTTTCCTGTTATGCGTCAGCCCGCACCGTTACCTGTGGTAATGGTGATGGTGGTAATAATTGTAATGTTCAGGCTGTGGATTCGCATTTATTAACTGTCTGTCTTGTATTTAATCTGTCTGCTTTCAGAAGTAAAACAAAGCGCCTGATAAGTCAATATATTTATCATTACACTCCTGAAAAAACAGATACGCATTGATACTGAAATAACCGCCAGCATCCCCATATCCCGGCAATAAGCGCCGCTTAAACCAAAATCAGACACTGAAATGTGCGGGTTTAACAGCAGATCACTCTGCCAGTTTTTTTTCAATATCATGTAACAGACGGTGCAACATTGCGCTGTCCCGTTGTTCAAGGAGTCCCAGCCGTTGATCCAGCCAGTCAGCCATTTTTACATCATCACTGACCGACAGCTTTTCCAGTAACTGGTGCGTTCTCTGGCGCAGTGCACTGAGTTGCTGTGGATCTGCACTTTTTACGACGTTTGCCTGCACCTGCATTAGTGAAGAAAACTGATAACAAAACACCATTACCGCCTGACCAAGATTCAGTGACGGATATTCAACTGCCATAGGGATCCCTGTCAGCACATCCACCAGCGCCAGTTCTTCGTTAGTCAGACCGCTTTCTTCACAGCCAAACACCAGCGCGAGTCTGTTCAGCCATTGCTGTTTTTCTTTTAGCAGGGATTCAGCCTGTTGCGGCGTCGCATAATAATGGTAACGAGCCCGGCTGCGGGCCGTGGTGGCAACGGAGAAGTCAACATCTGCCAGTGCCGACGCTAAATCAGCAAATTGCTGCACATTATCCAGAATGTCGGTCGCACCATGAGCAACCCGATAAGCCGCAGGATCCTGCCAGACAGTACTATTGACGATTCTCAGCTCACTGAATCCCATCGTTTTCATAGCACGGGCCGCCGCGCCAACATTTTCGGCGCGCGCCGGAGAAACTAAAATAATCGGGAATGACATCTCATCACCTTAAAAATGCGTAAAATCAGGTAAACCCATGGCAAAACTCCCCGATTTCTTTCGGGATTTTAACCGGTTACGCTCCACGGGAGCAGGTCAGGAATAGCTATTAATTACCTGAACAATTAACTTTCTTCTTATACTACATGCAGTTATCTATAAAACACAGTCTGCGGTGTACGGCCATATAACAACTAATAGGGAATAATTTAGCGATTTGTCCTCTGACAGGAATAAAAAAGAGATATTTTTCACACAAGTGTTAACGTGCTACACTCAGTTTTGATATAAGTCAACGAAGCGTTTTTATTTGCTTCCTGAATGTTGTTGGTGCTGTTAGCCCGCTGTTAAAGGGGTTAGGATAAAACGCATAAATTCCAGTTTAGGCGCATACAGACCGGCTGTAGTTACGCTGAATCCGTCAGTGACATAATCTGTGATGCATCAAGAACAAAACGTCGTAAATTGGCAATGCAGACTCATTATACGTCAACCGATATCTCAGACATCAGCACTGTATGCCTTGTATCAATTTTGATGGCAAATTTTAGGTAGCAAACCATGCAGACCCCGCAAATTCTTATCGTCGAAGACGAGCTAGTAACCCGAAATACCCTTAAAAGTATTTTCGAAGCTGAAGGATACGTTGTATTCGAAGCCTCCGATGGTGCTGAAATGCATCAGTTATTGACTGACAATGATGTCAACCTGGTGATTATGGATATCAATCTGCCAGGTAAAAATGGCCTGTTACTGGCACGTGAATTACGTGAGCAAGCCAGTGTTGCCCTGATGTTCCTGACTGGCCGCGATAATGAAGTCGATAAAATCCTCGGCCTGGAAATTGGTGCCGATGACTATATCACCAAGCCTTTTAACCCACGGGAACTGACTATCCGTGCCCGTAACCTGCTGTCACGGACCATGAATCTGGCCGCCAGCAGCGAAGAGCGTAAGCACGTCGAAAACTATCAGTTTAATGGCTGGACTCTGGATATTAACAGCCGTTCGCTGGTCAGCCCGCAGGGTGAACAGTATAAACTGCCACGCAGTGAATTTCGTGCCATGCTGCATTTCTGTGAAAACCCGGGCAAAATCCAGACCCGGGCAGACTTACTGAAAAAGATGACTGGCAGAGACCTGAAACCTCATGACCGTACTGTGGATGTCACTATCCGCCGTATTCGTAAGCATTTTGAGTCCAACAGCGATACACCGGAAATTATTGCCACCATTCATGGTGAAGGCTACCGTTTTTGTGGTGAGTTAGAAAACCACTAACTTTCCCTGCGGACTGTTATAATACAGCCCGTCGGTCTCCATGACCGGCGGGCTTTTTTTGCATTTTGTGCCAGATAATTAATGCCACGGCATTATGGGTACCGCACTTATCGCATTTTTTGGTGAGCCGTCCACCAGCTTGTCTGAATAGCTCAGATATACCAGAGTATTACGGGTTTTATCGTAAAAACGAACGACCTGAAGCTTCTTAAATATCAGAGAAGTACGCTTTTTAAATACCACACTGGCTTCACCCGGTTTCAGGTTATCCGGCACAGTTACCGGCCCGACCTGCTGGCAGGAAATCGCCGCATCAGCCGTATCTTCCGCCAGCCCTAATCCGCCTTTTATACCGCCCGTTTTTGCTCTGCTGATATAACATGTAACATTTTTAACATCCGGATCATCAAAGGCTTCGATTACAATCTTATGATCGGGGCCTAAAAATTTAAAAACCGTATCTACAGAGCCTATCTCTTCGGCATGTACTCCCCCCGAAAGCGTAAAGAATACGCAGCCTGCGGCTGCAAGTTTATTAATAAAATACTGTAGTTTTTTGATTTTCATTAAGTTACCGCTTATTAGGTGATTACTGAATAATCAATATAAGGTTATTATTGATAGCTTCAAGTATTCCTTAGTCGCATGGAATTATTGTAACAACCGGAAACGATACAGTTGTAACTTTCCGGTTATTTTTGCATTAAATGCTATTCTTATATTTATAAATAATGACTGTTCAATTGTGCCAACCAGGACTGTGAGGATGTAATATGGACCAAGCTGGTATCATTCGCGATTTGCTTGTCTGGCTGGAGAGCCACCTGGACCAACCTTTATCTCTGGATAATGTTGCGTTCAAAGCCGGTTACTCCAAATGGCATTTGCAGCGGATGTTTAAAAACGTTACAGGTCATGCTATCGGGGCTTATATCCGCGCCAGGCGTTTATCCAAAGCAGCTGTCGCTCTGAGACTTACCAGTCGTCCAATCCTGGACATTGCTCTGCAATACCGGTTTGATTCTCAGCAGACATTTACCCGCGCGTTTAAGAAACAATTTAATCAGACGCCTGCCGGTTACCGCCGCGCATCTGACTGGAACTCTTACGGCCTGCGGCCGCCTATTCGTATGGGCGAGTTTTCTATGCCGCAACCGGTCTTTATCAGCTTGCCGGAAACAACGCTGATGGGACAGACGCAAAACTACAGCTGTACGCTGGAGCAGATTTCGGTTTACCGGGCAGAGATGCGCAGCCATTTCTGGCGTCAGTTTCTGCATGATACGGACTCAGCACCACAGATTCTGTATGGTCTGCATCAGGTACGTACCAGCGCCGATAAAGAAGATGAGCAGGACATCCTGTACACCACTGCGGTTGCTGAGAACGATGCCGGAGATAGCCTTCAGTCAGCGCAGAAGATTATTCTCGAAGGCGGAGATTATGTGCAGTTCAGCTATAAAGGGCCGAAGGAACAGCTGCAGGACTTTATTCTGGTCCTGTACAGCACCTGTATGCCGACTCTCGGTCTGACACGGCGTGCCGGTCAGGATATCGAACGTTTTTATACGCCAGGCGGTAAACTCACCAAAGAAAATACCGCCGAGCTGACCTGCGAATATCTGATCCCTATCCGTAACGAAAGCCGACGGGCTGCCTGACCCGTTTATAATTTCCCTGAGCCCCTCTGCGGGAACAGGGAAATTATACCTGGCGTTGCAGTTCATCCAGAGCATCTGCGGTCAGATGCGCAACATCACCGGCAGTTTCCACCACCCAGCCATTCGCCAGCCACTCACTGTTCTGATAATCGACCCGTGACAAAGAACAGTTTCGCAGACGTAAACGCCGTTCCGCCCACGCGGGTAAGCCCAGCAGCGTACTGATTAATACCCCCAGAGCCATTCCATGACTGACCAGTAAAGGCCTGCTGCCCGCAGGTAATTCCCGGCAGGCATCCAGAGCCTGTTGCATACGATCGGCCAGCGCAAACATGGTTTCGCCCCCCGGAATCTGCCCTTCTTCACTACCATCCACCAGCGACTTACGCCAGCCCTCTTCTTCTGCACTCAACTCTCTCAGTTGCCGGGTTTCCAGGACACCCATATCCAGCTCCCGTAAACGGCTGTCGGTCGACACCGGACAACAACAGTACTGTGCAATAATGTTGGCGGTCTGAAGAGTCCTGCCTAAATCACTGCTGATAATATGCGTGATCCCATAAGACTTGAGGCGTTCTCCCACCTGCTTTGCCTGCAACTCTCCCTGTGCAGTTAACGGACTATCACTTTGCCCCTGAAGGCGACGTTCCGTATTCCACAGGGTTTCACCATGACGAACCAGAAAGACTTGTAGCATATTATCTATCCATTATACTGGGCCGGCGTATCCCACCGACCTGAGTGAATTGACTATTATGTACCACGTTGTCGTCGCTACCAGCAACCCCGCAAAAATCAGTGCTATCTTACAGGCTTTTGAAGATGTCTTTGGTGTCAATCAGTGTCAGATTTCTGCGGCTGACACCGACAGCGGTGTACGTGCTCAGCCCATCAGCGATACAGAAACCCTGACCGGAGCCCGCCAACGGGTTGCCAATGCCCGTAACCGTCAGCCGGATGCCGACTTCTGGGTTGCAATAGAAGCCGGCATCGACGGAGCACATGCTTTTGCATGGATAGTTATAGAGAATACCAGCCAGCGGGGAGAATC
Organism: Tatumella sp. JGM130; assembly: GCF_018257525.1. NCBI lineage: Bacteria > Pseudomonadati > Pseudomonadota > Gammaproteobacteria > Enterobacterales > Erwiniaceae > Tatumella > Tatumella sp. JGM130. The sequence goes on from NZ_JAERJS010000003.1 coordinate 65,497, forward strand.
CCGTTCTGCCAGCTTTTTGCTGCCGCCCGCCGTATCAGAACAACTTCAGCACGGCAGAGAACTGGGGGAAATAATGGCGGAGCTGACCGGTATTGAAAATATTAAACATAAAGGGGGGGCTCTCGGCGTATTAACCGAAGGTCGTCTGACCCGCACTTCGGTTTATCATCAGGCACTGTTACTGGCGTTATGTCCGCTACAGCACCCTTACTACCGCTGATCAGTATTCAGAGACAACTGAGATTCCAGCCATTGTCTGAATGCCGCCGGAGACTCTTTCAGACTGTTAGAGCCACGAGTGATGGTCGCGATGCCCACCCCCAGCTGGTCTTTTAACTGTCGCTGACTGATCTCCCCGCGCATCAGTTCTTCAATAATCCTCAGGCGGGTCGCCAGGGCCTCACGTTCATCCGGCGTCATCATTAATTGTAATAATGTTTCCGTCTGCTGATCCTCCACTGCCTGTTTCATTAAATTCACGAAACGTGACCAGTTAAATTCAAAATTTTCTTCTGCATTGACAGAGGGCAACATAGATGGCTTCCGTACTCATTGATGAGTACGGAAGCATAGCATACTCAATAGCGGCTCTTCCACTCTGCATCCTGTAACACCTGATCCGGCTGTCCCATGAAATAACGATAATAAGCATCATATGCCAGCACGTTCTTCACATAGTTACGGGTTTCTGCAAAGGGGATAGTTTCGATAAATCCGACAACATCCAGTTTACCGCCACTGATCGCCTGCCACTTACGTACCCTGGCCGGGCCGGCATTATAAGCCGCAGAGGAGTAAATACGGTTCTGATCAAACTGACGATAGACATAATCAAGGTACTGCATGCCGATCTGGATATTCATCAGCGGATCCAATAACTGGCTGCTGTTGTTATAACCGCTGACAGGAAACATTTTTACTGTATGGGCTGCGGTTGCAGGCATTACCTGCATCAGACCACTGGCACCGACCGGGGAGCGTATTTTCGGGTTCCAGGCACTTTCCTGCCGGGAAATGGCCATCGCATAACTTACCGGGATAGCTTTCCCAGCCGAATACTGCTGGTAATATTGCTGCCACGCCAGAGGAAAGCGTTCTTTCAGGCTGTCCCACATTTTAGCAGTGATTGTCGCCTGTACACTTAAGTCCCACCACTGCTGTTCGCTGGCATAGCGGGCCAGCATCCTCTGCTGAAGCTGCGGTTTGCTGTGAATCAGATTTGCCCATTCGCTGCGGGCCAGATTGTCCATCCCCCAGTACATAAGCTCCCTGACCCTGGCAATTTCCGCCCCCTGAGACAAACCGGCCACTGGTGCCGGTGCCGGGTCAATGGTCAGCTTATAAGGTACGCCCAGCTTCTGGGCTGCCACCATCGGATAAAAACCACGTTGTGTCATCAGAGTACGGAGGATCTGATCAGCCTGCTGTTTGTGGCCCTGCTCCAGCAGCAGGCAGGCCTGCCAGTATTGCCACTCATCTTTCTGTTTGGCTTCCACCGGTAACCGGGCAATCCAGGTATTCAGTCCGCGGTGATCATTGTCAGAAATTGCCTGACGGACCCGTCGTTCGATCAGTGCCGTCGAGTCACTGTCCATAACCACCGCATCACGCCAGCGCATCTGTTCAGAGGTAATATCTGCCCCCATAAACTGCCAGGCTACGGCTTCTTTCATCATCTGAGCCTGCGCGCCGGACATTTTTTGCGCAGAAACCAGCGACGGAATAAGTCCGCGGGCATTTTCTGCATCCTGCCTCGCCAGACGGTTGAAAGCGATCAGGGTGATCTGTCGGCTGAAATCGTCCGGTGATACGGCACTGGCGAAACTGCTGACCGCCTGCGGGGTTTTCTGTAACGCATCCAGCGCACTGCTCAGCGTAGTATAATCCGGCGGTAGCATGGTAAGCAGATGCCGTAGCAGGCCATTATTATCAGCGTTAAATGCCAGAACGACCCGCTGTAATACCGCCGTGGGGCTGAACTGTGCTGAGGACTGCCAGGCCGAAAATAATGCGTCACAACTTGCTGGCAGGTTAGTCCCTGTCAGCCATAATTTTTTGGCGCCTTCCCAGGCCAGTTGCTGTTTACCTGTCGCCCAGTTTGCATAGTACCAGTTACATTGCGCCTGTACCGGTGCTGGCCGGGCAGGACTAAAACTGAGTAATCCCTGCCAGTCCTGACGTCTCGCCAGTTCATTAATAAAACGGTTTTTCAGGCTGTAGGATGACGGTAGTGTCGGGTATTTTTTCACAAAATCAGAGATGGCCAGCGAGGTTTCCTGATTAAGATCCTGAGACAACAGACGATACTCAAGGTAAGGATACAAAGGATAGTCTTTCAGAGATGGCATCATTTGCGCCACCACATCCATTTGGTTGTTATCCCAGGCCTGTTTAATTTGCTGATAGCGCTGACGTTGCTGGTCTAATGAGTCAGCCTGACTCAACCCGGCAACCCCTGTCAGACAGATACCCAATACCCAATGCTTCCACCTAATCACTCGTTTCTCCTCTTATCGCCTGCTGCCGGTAAATATATCGCCCGCCACTGTCCATGCTAGCGGGTTAAATGCTCACTGACTATGATCTGTAAAAAATTTACTCAGCTTGACTTAAAGGCCGTCTCTCCCCGTCCGGCGGAAAACACTTTCCCGTCAGCATCGATCTGCACATCACGGATAGGTATACTGGTCTACCTACTTCACTATAGCGAATCAATAATCACATGACTCCGGACAATATATCCTCCGCCAGCGATAAATTACTTAAGGCTGCACAGGTACTGTTCTATAACTACGGCATTACCGCCACCGGCATTGATGCGCTGGTAAAACGGGCCGGGGTAGCGAAAAAAAGCCTGTATAACAATTTTAGTTCGAAAGACGCACTGATAGAGGCTTATATCACTGCCCGTCACCAGCAATGGCTGGATCTTTACCAGCGCAGAGCCGCAGAGATCATCTCGCCTCAGGAAGGAGTCATGGCGGTTTTCAGCGCCTATGCAGATCATGCCGGGTTTGACTATGAACACGCCTTTCGTGGCTGTGGCTTACTGAATGCCGCAGCCGAATTGCCGACCGGATCCGCGGGACGTCAGGCAATCAGCAGACATAAGCAGCAAGTGGAAGATATTCTTAAGCAACATCTCAGCCAGTTAACGCCCGACCATCAGCGCAGTGATTTACTGGCTCGCCACCTGTCATTTTTGCTGGAGGGAAGTATCTCACGGGCCGGACTGGAAGGTAACAGCCACTATGTTCAGCAGGCTGCTGAAATGGCCAGAATACTGACGGAGGCCCTGTGAGCCACAGCAAACCACACCCTGTGTCAGGCATTATCGCTGTCCTTATTGCCGCTATCTTATGGGGCACCACTGGTACCGCAGCCACCTTTGCCACCGGTGTCAGTCCGCTGGCGATTGGTTCAGTCGCTATGGGCAGTGGCGGCCTGTTGCAGGCACTGCTGGCCCTGCCGACGATCCTCGCCGGACGCAAAGAAATGGCTGCAAACCGCAATTTTCTGTTGGCCGGTGCCCTGGCTGTGGCTGTCTATCCGCTGGCATTCTATGCTGCCATGCATTATGCCGGTGTCGCCGCGGGCACGGTGATTTCCATCGGCTCTGCCCCGCTACTCTCGGCACTGATTGAATACTGGTTTGACGGTCATTCCCTCAGCCGGCAGTGGCTCACCGGTGCAGTGACCGGTGTCGCAGGGATAGTGCTGTTATGTATTGCCGAAGGCAATGCCGCTGCTGCGGGTGACAGTCTGCAAACAGCGGCCGGTATCCTGCTCGGCCTGCTTGCCGGGCTGACTTATGCACTGTATTCCTGGTCTGCACGACGGATGATGAATAACGGTGTCAGTGCCAGTGCGGCAATGGGATCGACCTTTGGTGCCGGTGGTTTACTGTTGATCCCTGTGCTGTTGCTTAGCGGGGCTCCGTTGCTGGCTTCAGTCACCAATACCTGTGTTGCCCTTTACATGGCACTGGTCCCCATGTTTATTGGCTACCTTTGCTATGGTTACGGACTGGCGCGTATCAAAGCCAGTACCGCCACCACCCTGACGCTGACAGAACCGGTGGTGGCAGCATTGCTGGCGGTCACACTGGTCGGCGAACGGTTGCCGGTAACTGGCTGGGCCGGTATCGGATTCATTATTCTCTGTCTGGTCATCATCAGTTTGCCCGGCAGAAAACCGTCCCGACGTACGGCGTCAGGCAATATCCCTCCCGCAACAGGCTAACCGCTGCCAATGCCGGTTCACGGCCCTGCCCGGAAAGCCGGGCAGTTTTCCGGGCCAACATCCGGCGGGGTGTCTGTGATTATAGGCAGAAACAGGCTACACTCCTCCCCTGAATTATTATGATCAATACGCATTAAAAGAGGCTCATTCTCGTGGCTCAATTCGTTTACAGCATGCATCGCGTGGGCAAGGTTGTCCCGCCAAAACGGCATATTCTGAAGAACATCTCCCTGAGTTTTTTCCCGGGCGCAAAAATCGGTGTTCTGGGACTTAACGGTGCCGGTAAATCCACCCTGCTGCGCATCATGGCCGGTATCGATACTGATATTGAAGGTGAAGCCCGTCCTCAGCCGGGCCTGAAAATTGGCTATCTTCCCCAGGAGCCTCAGCTGAACCCGGAACACAGTGTCCGTGAATCCGTCGAAGAAGCCATGTCTGAAGTCGTCGGTGCTCTGAAGCGTCTGGATGAAGTCTATGCATTGTACGCAGAGCCTGAAGCTGATTTTGATAAACTGGCGGCAGAACAGGGACGGCTGGAAGAAATTATCCAGGCGCATGACGGCCATAATCTGAACACCCATTTAGAACGTGCTGCGGATGCACTGCGTCTGCCAGACTGGGATGCCAGAATTGGCACACTGTCCGGAGGCGAACGCCGCCGTGTGGCCTTATGTCGTCTGCTGTTAGAGAAACCTGACATGCTGCTGCTCGACGAACCGACGAACCACCTGGATGCCGAGTCCGTTGCATGGCTGGAGCGCTTCCTGCACGATTTCGAAGGGACTGTTGTGGCTATCACCCACGACCGTTACTTCCTTGATAATGTTGCCGGGTGGATCCTCGAGCTTGACCGCGGTGAAGGTATTCCATGGGAAGGTAACTACTCATCCTGGCTGGAACAAAAAGATCAACGCCTGGCACAGGAAGCGTCTTCTGAAGCTGCCCGCCGTAAATCGATCGAAAAAGAGCTGGAATGGGTACGCCAGGGCGCCAAAGGACGCCAGTCTAAAGGTAAAGCCCGACTGGCGCGTTTTGATGAACTGAACAGTGTTGAGTACCAGAAACGTAACGAAACCAGTGAACTGTTTATCCCGCCGGGAGCACGTCTGGGCGATAAAGTCGTGGAAGTTTCCCATCTGACGAAAAGTTACGGCGATCGCTTACTGATCGATGATTTAAGCTTCTCCGTCCCTAAAGGGGCTATCGTCGGAATTATCGGTGCCAACGGCGCGGGTAAATCAACCCTGTTCCGCATGTTATCAGGTCAGGAACAGCCAGACTCAGGCAGCATTGAACTGGGTGAAACCGTTAAACTGGCGTCCGTTGACCAGTTCCGTGATGCCATGGACAACAGCAAAACCGTGTGGGAAGAAGTTTCAGGCGGCCAGGACATCATGAAAATTGGTAACTTTGAAATGCCAAGCCGTGCCTACGTCGGCCGTTTCAATTTCAAAGGCACTGACCAGGGGAAACGAGTCGGTGAATTATCCGGCGGTGAACGCGGGCGTTTACACCTGGCGAAGCTGCTGCAGGTCGGCGGTAACCTGTTATTACTGGATGAACCGACCAATGACCTGGACGTGGAAACACTGCGCGCCCTGGAAAATGCCCTGCTGGAGTTCCCCGGCTGCGCAATGGTCATTTCCCATGACCGCTGGTTTCTTGACCGAATTGCCACCCATATCCTCGACTACCAGGATGAGGGTAACGTCGCATTCTTCGAAGGTAACTTTACCGAATATGAAGAGTACAAAAAACGCACCCTCGGCGCTGAAGCCCTGGAACCAAAGCGTATCAAATACAAGCGTATGACTAAGTAATCTGACGCCTGAATCACAAGGCCTCCCTGCCGGGGAGGCCTTGTGATAGTCAGCCATAACGCGAGTATCAGGCCCTGTCTGCCGGCTGCTCTGCCGGATGTTCCAGCATATGTGTTACCAGTTCGATACAACGCAGAAAACGCGAATCATAGTCGTCTTCTTTTACCCGGATATAACGGATATCGTTCTCTTCCAGCATCTCCAGCAACATCGTCTGGAATTCACGCCGGTCGACAGAACTCCCCAGGCTACGCAGCCCGTCGGCTACCCAGGGCACATTATTCTCCAGCACAATCACCAGATCGAACCGGTATTCATCGATCATCGCCTGCACAAACGGATGTTCACGGCCTTCATATTTCACACAGAAAGCCTGAGTAGTCACAAAATCCGTATCAATAAAGGCGACTTTATTGGCATACTTTACTGCAAAATCAATATACTGCGCCTGGCCGAGGGCAATTTTATCGTAATCAGAATATTGCAGTGCTATTTCATCGCCCCCGAGATGAGAAAACACATAATCACGGCCATATTCCCAGGCACTGGTGGTATTAAAAATATTCGCCAGCTTGTTTACCAGGGTGGATTTCCCGCTTGACTCACCGCCCAGTAAGGCCACCTTGCGCACAAAAAAGGGTTTAACTTCAGTCGGTATATATTCCCAGTAACGGAACGGATCCTGACGGATTTGTTTACCGCTGATATTCATAAATGAGCGATCCGGATCGACCAGTACCGCGCGGATGGCGAGGTGCTTCTCAAACATCGGAGCATCGGCCGCTTCGCTGGTATACACCTTGTCAGGTGTAATATTATGTTCTGCCAGGAAATGCTTCATCCCCTGGCTCCAGACATCCCAGCCATGAGGATAAGGCTCCATGCCCTCTTCGTTAAATGAGTGAATACGAATATTTTTCTGATATTTGAAGGTCTGTAACAGCCAGCGCAGGCGGTCACTGGTCGTCGGCTGTTCAGACATAGCGCTGTTTTCAAACAGCAGACGATCGCGCGGATCATCATGACCCATAATAATATGCAGTTCATCGACCTGGCTGCAGGCACGCTGGATCAGGTAAATATGTCCGGTATGCAAAGGGTAAAACTTACCAAACACTACCCCGACGGTTTTTTCCCTGCGCGGGAACTCCAGCCCGAGAAACCGGTGCAGGGCTTCCAGTTTGCGGGCACTGGGGCTGTTAATTTTGGCATTAATCAACTGACTCAGGTAACCCTTGGTCATATCACAAGCATCAGCAACCTGCTGCAGGGTATGTCCTTGCTGACGAATTGCCTTTTTCAGATAGTCATAAGTCGACATCAGTAGCCTCTGGTCATCTGCCGGATAACAGCCCGGGCGCTGACTCTGCGGGGCTGCCGGTCATAAAGGACAGTGACCGGAAACACGCCCCGGACACTGTGCTGAATCAGCTACTACGCCAGATCTTCTAATATATCCAGCGCATCAGCCAGTTTTTTCACGGTATATACCGTCATACCTGCCGGTTTTTTTTTCGGGGCATTGGCTGACGGAACAATAGCACGACGAAACCCATGTTTTGCCGCCTCAGAAATACGCTCCTGACCACTGGGCACAGGGCGGATTTCTCCGGCCAGACCGACCTCACCAAAGATCACCAGGTCCTGAGGCAGTGGCCGGTCACGCAGACTGGATACCATTGCCAGCAAGAGTGCCAGGTCTGCACTGGTTTCGGTGACTTTTACGCCCCCAACCACGTTAACAAATACATCCTGGTCTGCCATCTGCAAACCACCGTGGCGATGCAGCACTGCCAACAGAATAGCTAACCGGTTTTGTTCCAGCCCGACAGCTACCCTGCGCGGATTACCCATCATCGAATGATCCACCAGCGCCTGAATCTCCACCAGCAATGGCCGGGTACCTTCCCAGACCACCACCACCGAACTGCCCGACGTCACTTCATCACCGCGTGACAGGAAAATCGCTGACGGATTGCTGACTTCACGCATTCCCTGTTCGGTCATGGCGAAGACCCCCAGCTCATTAACCGCACCGAAACGGTTTTTATGGCTGCGCAGCGTACGGAAACGGGAGTCCGCATCACCATCCAGTAAGACGGAACAATCGATACAGTGCTCCAGGACTTTTGGCCCGGCCAGTGACCCGTCTTTAGTGACATGCCCGACCATAATAATCGCCACATCATGCATCTTGGCGAAACGTGTCAGAAATGCCGCCGTTTCACGCACCTGAGATACACTGCCGGGTGATGACTGGATATCAGCCATATGCATAACCTGGATGGAGTCAATCACCATCAGGCGGGGTTTTTCCTCTGCGGCGATCTGACAAATTTGTTCAATGCTGGTTTCCGACAGCATATTCAGATTATCGGTCGGTAAACCTAACCGATGTGCCCGCATAGCGACCTGCTGTAACGACTCTTCACCGGTCACATACAGGGTTTTCATCTGTTGTCCCAGCTTACAGAGCGTCTGCAGTAACAGGGTTGATTTACCCGCGCCCGGATTACCGCCTATCAGAATTGCACTGCCTGGTACCACTCCGCCGCCCAGTACGCGGTCGAACTCTTTAAATCCGGTCGAAAAACGGGGCAACGCTTCCAGACTGATTTCTGAAAGTTTCTGAACCTTCGATACCCCGGCACTGCCTGCATAACCGGATAACCGCTCATTACGGGCAGCCGCAGGCGTGGAAGCGATGCGGACTTCGGTAATACTGTTCCAGGCCTGACAGGCACTGCATTGCCCCTGCCAGCGCGGGTAATCAGCACCGCATTCATTACAAACGTATGCACGTTTCGCCGCTTTGGCCAAAACAACTCCTCAGCTTATTAATGTTCACGGATCAGGCCACCGCTCAGAATACAGAGTACTCCGGTCAGAGAGGCATTATGGATAGTGACACTGGCTTTCTCATTAACCTTCGGTTTGGCATGGTAAGCAATCCCCAGCCCGGCAGCCTTCATCATCAGTAAATCGTTAGCACCGTCACCGATAGCCACAGTCTGCTGCTTAGGTATATCAAAGCGCGTGGCCAGTTTTTCCAGAGTTACCGCTTTATATTTAGCATCGACAACCGGGCCGGTTACATTGCCGGTCAGGCGACCATCAAAAATTTCCAGTTCATTGGCGGCCACTGCCACCAGGTCCAGCTGGTCACGCAGATAATCGGCAAAAAAAGTGAATCCCCCGGAAGCAATGGCGACTTTCCAGCCATAAGACTGTAATTCAGCCACCATCGAACGCAAACCCGCCATAAAGGGCAATTCATCACGGACCTGTTTCAGGATGGTTGCATCAGCGCCTTTCAGAGCGGCAACCCTCTGCCGCAGACTGGCTTCGAAGTCCAGCTCGCCGCGCATTGCCCGCTCTGTGACTTCAGCCACCTGTTCACCACAGCCTGCCAGTTTGGCAATTTCATCAATACATTCGATCTCGATCGCAGTCGAATCCATATCCATGACCAGCAAACCGGGGGTTTTCAGGTGCGGAAGTGATCCCAGCGGCACCACATCCAGACCAGACTCATGGGCCAGTTTACTGGCTCTTGGCGTCAGGGAGCCGGCAAGGCGTATCACCTGAAAATCATCAATGGTCCAGCCACTGACAATAACCATTGCAGCACCCAGCCGGTGCTGATAATCCGTCAGACGCTGTTTATCCAGCCCCTGTCCGTAAAGTAACCAGCCAGTGCTTCCGGCACGGTAATCCAGCGGCATAACTTCATCGCCACTGAGAGATAAAGGCAGACCCGGCCATTGCGCAACATCGGCAGGCAGATCACACCAGGTAAGACGGTTTGGCATCAGAGCTCCTGTAGGGGACAACAAAACCACGCAAGAGGCTACCCCGAGTGCGGCTATTCTGGCAACATAAACCATAAGTCATTACGATTATTCGCGTCAGGAATGAGACACGCCGCCCATGGCAAAACAGAAAATAAAGTTTACGCTGCACCGCACGCTGATCACTCTTGCCTGTCTGGCCTTGCTGGTATTACTGATGCAGGGGGCCTCATGGTTTAGCCTGAATCGCCAGAAAGTTCAGTCAACACAAGTTGAAGAACTGGCTAATACTCTGGCGCGGCAGGTGGCTTTTAGTCTGCAGCCTCTGCTGGGTGACAGTAATAATCGTCAAAACCAGATTGATGCTGTTTTACAGCAACTGACTACCGGCAGCAGGATACTCGATGCTTCGGTCTACGATCCCAGCGGAGCACTTATCGCCCATCGTGGGGAAACAATTCCGGTAAGAGACCGTCTGGCACTTGATGGCCAGCGGGCTGGCAGTTATTTCAATCACCAGATAGTACAACCGGTAGAGGGAAAAAATGGTCCGCAGGGATTTCTGAGAATGACGCTGGATACTCATGTACTGGCCACCGAGTCACGGCAGGTTGATAACACCACCAATATTCTGCGCCTGATGATGCTGCTTTCGCTGGCTATCGGGCTGGTGCTCAGCCGGACATTACTCAGAAACCGGCGCAGCCACTGGCAGCAGTCGCCATTCCTGCTCACAGCCAGCCAGCCGGTCGCGGCTGAGCCGGAAGACGATGACAACCCGCCGGCAAAAAAAACCGCCGGCAAACCACGGCGTGCGGCGAAAAACAAAAAAAGACGACGGGCTTCACGTTAATCCTGCCGTCATTATCTGTACTGTGATATCCGGCGGGTCAGGTTATCGGACAGCCGGCGCTGACTGAAACCAGTAATCTGCACCTGACCAGCCACTGCCGCAAAACAGTGGCTGTATGTTAGCCGGCGGCCAGAAGCGCCTGCAGCGCCGCCAGATCCCTGACCTGCCAGTCAGGCCGCAGGGTCGCAGGCAGGCTGCGGGTGCCATGATCCAGCCAGCAGGTTTTCAGACCGGCATTAATCCCTCCGAGAATATCAGACTCGGGGGTATCTCCCACCATCAGCACTCTGTCGGCGGGCGGATTTCCCAGTTGTTGCAGGGTGTAATCAAAAATAGCCCGATCAGGTTTGGCAATCCCCAGTTGTTCGGAAATGACCAGTGCATCAAAGTAATCACTGAAGCCGGTTCGCTCCAGCCTGAGTTGCTGTAACCGGGTAAAACCGTTGGTAATAATCGCCAGCCGGACTTTGCCTTTCAGGCTATCCAGCAACTGTTCTGCGCCGGGTAACGGCCTGCAGATATCGGCCATCGCCAGCAGAAAACTATCATTCAGCTGTTCCGGTCTGACATTCAGTCGTGCAGCCAGAGGGATAAAGCGCTGCACCTGTAATTGTGCCGCAGTAATTTTACCTTCCTGGTAATCAACCCATAGTGGCTTATTCAGGGCCTGATATTCAGCATAATCCTCAGCTGAAAATTCCGCACCACAGGCAGTGAACACTTGCTGTAAACCGTGAAAAGCGTCAAAAGAAAAGAGGGTTTCATCAGCATCAAAAATAATGCAATCCAGTGTATCCAGCATCGGGGCTCCGCCAGCAATAGAATCAGGTTACAGTACCAGTGCCATCAGGAGTGCATCCTCACGGCCGGTCGCTGTCGGGTAGTAACGTGGTCTGCGTGAGACCTGATTGAAGCCCAGCTGTTCATAGAGTGCTATCGCCGGCAGGTTCGATTCTCTGACTTCAAGCCAGAGGGTCAGAACACCGCGGGCCGCTAACTCATTGATCAGATGTTCCAGCAATTGCCGCGCATAACCACGCCGCTGGAAGTCAGGATCAACCGCAATATTAAACAATGAAGCTTCATCCAGTACGATCTGGGTAATGGCAAAACCGGCCATTTTACCGTCAGCATCGATACGATAGTTCAGGTAGCGTTCACCCTGATTACCGGCAAAGGTTGCCGCCGACCAGGGAAAAGCATGACAGCGCTGCTCAATTGCCAGCGCCAGCACCTGGTCTTCAGGCGCGAGGGAAGAAATGACTGTCATAAGTTGTTATCTGTTGCCACAGGGTGCGTTTAGCCGCACTGTTATTAATAAGTTCACTCAGCGGGGGGGTGGCTAATTGTACCGCTGCATACTGTCGGTCCGCCGGAATCCCCAGCAGCCATACCGGGCAGTTCAATGGCTCCGGCAGCATCGATAACTGTCGTTCGCTGACCGTCACTGACTGATGTTGCCGTAGCCCCAGGCTGCGAAGCACATCCTGCAGAAAACCCGTCGCCGATGGCTGCGGGTCGGCGGTAACGATCACCAGCCGGGTATCAGGGGATAAGCGCACAGCGACTTCTCCCTGTAATGCCCTCGGGTGATGGAGCCGGTACTGGGTAATACCCATCTGCTGTAACAGCCAGTCACGCCTGTTTGCCATAAATGATGTCCGCCGGTAAGAAGATTACGCGCCTATGCTAGCAAACCCATCGTACATGCGCCAACAAACCACTATAATCACCGGGCTTAAGAATAAGGAGTTAATATGTCCGCGTATACACCGGCGAGTGAAGTCATACTGCGCCACAGTGAAGAGTTCGAAACCCGCCATGTTTTATTTGCCGGGGACCTGCAGGACGACCTGCCGTCACAGTTACTGACCGCATCCCGCAAAGTACATACCCAGCAATATCATCACTGGCAAAATCTGCACCCGCGGATGGGTGACGATGCCAGTTTCAGCCTGGTAGCTGATACCCGTATGGTCAGCGGCTGTGACACTCTGGTGTATTACTGGCCAAAAAACAAACCGGAAGCCCAGTTTCAGCTGCAAAACCTGTTATCCCTGCTACCCGTGGGCAGCGATATTTTTATCATCGGTGAAAACCGCAGCGGAGTGCGCAGCGCCGAAGCCATGCTGGCTCCCTGGGCTGCGGTCACGAAAATAGACAGCGCCCGCCGTTGCGGCTTATATCACGGTCGCCTCGAAAAACAGCCGGAATTCGATGCCGACCGTTTTATTAACCACTACCAGAGCAATGGGCTGACCATTACCACATTGCCCGGAGTATTCAGTCGTGATGGTCTGGATGCAGGCAGTGCGTTATTACTGTCCACACTCAGCGCCCATACCAAAGGCAAAGTACTGGATGTCGGCTGCGGTGCAGGCGTACTATCCGTGACCCTGGCCAAACATTCACCGAAAGCCCGTCTCTGGCTGACCGATGTTAATGCCGCAGCATTAGCGGCCAGCAAATTAACCCTGGCCGCCAATGACGTGGAAGGGGAAGTCTTTGCCAGCAACGTCTTTTCTGATGTTACCGGTCGCTTCGATATGATTATTTCGAACCCGCCGTTTCATGAAGGACTGCAAACCAGCCTTGATGCCGCAAACGCATTAATCCGGGGTGCGGCCAGGCATCTGAATACCGGTGGCGAATTACGGATCGTGGCAAATGCCTTTTTACCTTACCCTCAGGTACTGGATGAAACGTTCGGCAACCATGAAGTACTGGCCCAGACCGGCCGTTTCCGCGTTTACCGCAGTGTTTACGGGCGTGGCAGCCGGGCAAAGTAACCGCTGATTACGGTTAATGGTGCTGACGCCGGCTCACTGCCCGGCAACTTCCTGCCGGTTTTTACAGCAAATGCACCCCCGCCAACGAAATATCAGTTGACGCGGGGTGGAAAATCTCTAAAATGCGCCTCCGTGGTGACAATACAGTTTAGCTGTGTTGACGGTATGCGAAGGTGGCGGAATTGGTAGACGCGCTAGCTTCAGGTGTTAGTGTCTTAACGGACGTGAGGGTTCAAGTCCCTCTCTTCGCACCACGTTGTCTTCATATTTCTCTCCGGTGATTAATCTTCCTTAGTGCTTTGTCTCTGAATACAGTCCCCTTTAGCGGTTGTTCTGCAAGTGATGCTCCCTGAATTATTTTTTCATCATTCAGCCTATGTCAGTTGAAAATTTACCATCATGGCCGCCAGACCGCCGGATAAAACCAGGCAGGAAGGTAACAGTAAATAATGGCGTAAACGATGATGGAACAGCATCACCAGTGTAAGTAACAATGCAGCCAGCATAATCGTTTGCCATTGATCAAACCCCGGCTGCCATAGAGCAAACACCGGTAAGGCAATACAAGGCAGTAAAATTCCCCACCCGCTGTCCAGCCGTTTTCCCATCATCCAGCTGAACATCCATAACGACCCTGAAGCCAGCATTGCAACTTCCATTGAACCGTCCTCAAATGATAATGATTTTCACTATCATATGTTAACTATTGTCATTTTCCAGTTTTTTTACGCCTTCCGGATAAAAAATCCTTTTTTTTATTGTCCTCGGTCTGAATTTTTCCTGTCACCGTTTACAGTGTTAGCGGCTTATGGCAATTTTTAATACTGTAAAATTCCCGGAGAAAAACATGAGTCTGCAGTCGGTACAGGCGTTCTTTGCTGAACACGCCCCTGATATTGAGGTGATTGAAGCCACGGAAAGCACCGCAACCGTCGATATGGCAGCACAGGTTCACGGAGTCAGTGCCGGCCAGATAGCCAAAACCCTGTCGCTGAAAGTAAAACAGAATATCGTCTTAATTGTGATGCGCGGAGATGCTCGGCTGGATAATAAAAAACTGAAAGATGCGCTCGGTGCTAAAGCGCGCATGCTGAGTGTTGACGAAGTGATTAATGCCACCGGCCATCCGGTGGGGGGCGTGTGTCCTTTCGGACTGGAAAACCCATTAACTGTCTACTGTGATGTCTCGTTGCAGGCATTTGATGAAGTCATGCCTGCCGCCGGGGCCACCCACAGCGCCGTCAGAATTTCACCGCAGCGTATGGCAGAACTGACTAATGCGCGCTGGATTGATGTCTGTCAGTAACCCGTCAGCTGGCAGATAGTCCGGCAATATGATCAGCCGGTACCACGGTTTAGTGCCTGAGTCAGAAGATCCAGTAAACGCTGATTATTCACCGATGTCAGTATCGATACCGCTGCACCGGCATTCTCTGCAATCCCGACCGGGACCCTGAGCGGCGGCTGGTAACGCCAGCTCATTCCGCGGGTAATACCGGGCCGTAATTCGATACCGGCCCGAAAATCAGCAACAGTTGCCACCTGAGGGTCCAGCAGCCATGCCACCACCAGTGCATCATGGATCCAGCACCCCGGCAGCTGGCGGGTAATCATCGAATACTCAATCCACGGTGCCATCGTATCGCGAATAAATACAGCCAGAGGTGTTCCGCTCGCCGTCATCTGTATAAGATCTTCCGGTGTCAGCAGGGTATTTACAGTGACATCCATAGGGACCAGCGTCACTTTGGCCCCGCAGTTAATCACCACGGATGCCGCTTCAGGATCAAGGCCAAAATTAGTGTCCTTGATATAGTCATCCAGACAAAATACGCCGCCCATCACCACAATTTCGGCAACATCCTCAGCCAGTTGCGGATAACGGAGTAACGCTTCAGCAATATTGGTCAGGGGACCAAGTGCCAGCAGGGTAATACTGCCGGGATTTGCACAAATCAGCTCTGCCATCTGCTGTACAGCATGTCCTTCACTGTCAGACATGACGGCCGGCTGGCGGGTATTTTCCCATAAGTGCCCAAGAGACAGGCTGTTCACCCGTTCATCCAGTTGCTGTCGCCACGCTGCGGCCGGTTCATACAAGGCACAACCGGCTCCGTGATAAACAGGCACAGACAATCCGCAACGATCCAGCAAGTCCCTGACGACCCGCGCCCCTGTTTTGCAAGGCGTGTTGCCACTGACCGTAGTAATCATCTCAACCTGCAATGCCGGAGATCCCAGAGCCAGCGCCAGCGCCAGCCCGTCATCAGTATTCGCTCCGGCAATCCCATTACCGGGGTCACAATCGATAATAATACGTTTCATTTATGCTTTTTTTTATACCGGTTAACTAACAGACCAGGGTGAATTTTACAGGACACAGCCGCAGGAGCGGCCTGTTTGCAGAAAGTACTGACTCTCCGTCAGCCCTCCTCCTCCCTGCCATTCTCTGAGTATTTTTAACGCCGAACTCGCGATACTGGCTATCGGTTGCCGGACACAAGTCAGTGAAGGCTGATGATAAGCCGCCTGATCTGTACCATTAAAACAGACCAGTGCCAGATCATCCGGCACATTAATCCCCTGCTCAGCCAGAGCCCGCAGGCAGCCTATCGCCATGGGTTCATTACAGACAAACAACGCATCCGGATACTGCTTTTCTGCCAGTAACTGACGTGCGGCCAGGTAACCACCTTCACGGGTATAATCGGCAGGCACTATCCAGGAATCGTTAACCGGTAACCGGTAACTGTCCATCGCGTCCCGCCAGCCAGCCAGCCGGTCGCGGGTATTCAGCATCGACAGGGGGCCGCTGATAACACCGACCCGCTGATAGCCATGGCTCAGCAGGTGCAGGGTAACATCCTTTGCGGCGCGGCGTTCATCTACCCGTAATACAGCTATCCCCGCGGCCGGACTGACCCCATCCAGCATCACTACCGGTGTGCCATGCTGGCGAATCAGATCACTGTACGGGTGGCGGTCGACGCTGATATAAATCAGTCCGTCTGTCTGCCGGTTCAGTAAACTCAGTACCACTTCTCGCTCCTGCTGGCTGCTGTCACCTGAGTCACCGAGCAGCATCACATGACCATATTTCATCGACTCTTGTAATAACTCATGGGCCAGCGCGGCAACGAACGGATTCGCGATATTCGGTACTATCGCCCCAAAGGTCCGGGTGGTCCCTGAAGCCAGTGCCCGGGCAATCCCGTTCGGTTGATAACCGGTGTCCTTAATCGCCTGCAGTACCCGCTGTCGGGTTGCTTCAGCGACCGGACGCGGACCATCATTAACAACATAGCTGACCACCGCCACTGAGGTGCCTGCCAGGCGTGCCACCTCTTCGCGGGTAACTCTTCGGTTTGCGCGCGGTTGCATCGGTTTATTTCCTGTGGTGATTCCGGCAGCAGCTCGCCGCCGGAGATCGTTATTCCCTGAGAGAAGCGGGTTAAATGGCGTCTTCAGGTAAGTTCAAATCCCTGCCACGGGTTTCCGGTGAGATAAAAGTGGTAAAGAAACCGATGGCAGCCATCAGCGAGAAGTAGACGGCAATCGCCCACCAGTTTCCGTAATAAGATAATAATGCTGCTGCGACCAGCGGGGCGGTTCCTCCGGAGATAATCGACCCCAGCTCTTTAGCTACCGCCATTTTGCTATAGCGATGCGCCACCCCGAATAACTCTACCCCCCAGGCCGCCTGCACACCAAAAATCCCCAGTGAGGCCAGCCCCATACCGGTCACTATGGTAGCAATCACTATCCACGGCTGATGAGTGTCCAGCAGAGTAAACGCCGGCCAGGCATAAACCATCAGTAACAGACAAAATACACGATAAACGTTACGACGCCCATAACGGTCAGATAGCCAGCCCGCCAGTGGGATCACCAGAAAACCGAGCAATGAGGCAATAAAAACTGCCGTCGTCGGTACCGATTTATCCATCATCAGAACTTTAGCCACATAGCCGACCATAAACCCCTGGGCCAGATAAGAAGGGCCATTCTCGCCAATCCTCAGCCCGACCATCACCCAGAACGCCTTGCCCGGACGACAGAGAGAGCTGCTGCCGGCTTCTGCATCCTGACGCCCCTGCTGACGTTCTGCCTGCAGTTGTTTCATCCGTTTTTCAAATACCGGGGTTTCACGTACCGAACGCCGCATCCAGAGGGCCCCCAGGGCTATCACAACGCTGGACAGAAAAGGAATACGCCATCCCCAGCTTAGCAGGCTTTGGTGATCAAGCTGCACCACCAGTAACCAGACCAGAGAAGCCAGTAACGTTCCGCTGTTAGAACCCAGCGCGATTACCGATGATACCAGCCCGCGTCGTTTTACCGGGGCATATTCTCCCAGCATAACCGTGCCTCCGGATAACTCTGCTCCGGCGCCAAAACCCTGAGTAAAACGCAGTATGACCAGAAAGGCCGGAGCCCATAGACCGATGGTATGGTAGTCAGGGATCAGCCCAATCAGCGTCGTGGATAATCCCATCAGCACAATAGTTATCACCATCACATACTTACGGCCGCGCCTGTCACCGAGCCAGCCGAAAAACAGGGCACCAATCGGTCTGGCAATAAAGCCGACCGACCAGGTAGCAAAACTGGATAACAGTGCCAGCGCCGGGGTCACTTCCGGAAAGAAAACATCACCGAAAATAATCCCTGCGGCCAGCCCATATAAGGCAAAATCGGCGTATTCCATCGCGGTGCCAAGCCAGCAGGAAAAGGTGGCACGCCAGAAGTCCTGACGTTGTCCGGGGGTTTCAAACTCAGACTGAGGGTGGGTATTACCCGATTGAGGTTTTATCATGGAAAAATCACTTCCTGTAAGGGGTTTCAGGTACCGCCATTCCGTGGCGCTGAAAAGCAGGAGACACCTGCAGCAAAACAGCTGCATCTGGTGGCTGATGCATCAGAAGACATTCCCTGGTATTGGAATATTCACTTGTTAAATTTCGTCTTAACTGACTGATTTTTAATATTACAAGTGCAACTGAACTACCGGTAACAGCCGCTTCATGCAGGTATTCCCCCGCCGCAAAGTGTATCTACGCGCGTAGATAAAGCAATAAAAAAACCACATTACACAAATTGTGTTTTATAATGTCTGCCGGTAACCATAATTTACAATATACAAATTAATCAGTTAGTTACAGTCATCACTTCGCGGAAAAAGTTACCGGGCAATCATATTGTCACCGGTGATCGCATCAGAAACATATCGTAAAGATATGTCATGAATATGACAGTATTGCAGGTGATTGCACAGGGATTAACTGTCAGCTTCGCGAGCTGCTTCGCAAAATTAGCCGGTTAATACCACGGATACGGAAAACAGAGCCGTGCTGTTACGCCAGCAACTGATTTATTTTTCTGGAGAATACCCTGGTGTCAGTCATTGTCTCATGCGGGCTGTTTATCAGCTCGGTACTGTTATATGCACGTAAAGCCGGACGACATCGCCTGTGGCTTGTCATTATGCTGGCACTGCTGATCAGCTTTCTGTTGCTAAACGCAGTATTATTCGCCAGCGATTATTTCACCGGCAATGGCATTACTGACGCGGTGGTCTATACGCTGACCAGTAATCTGACCGGTGCCGGAACCGCAAAATATATGCTGCCCGCAGCCGGACTACTTACCCTGATGGTTGCATTTTTTGTCGCCCTCGGCTGGTTCCTGCGAAAAAAAGATCATCAGCACCATCTGGGCTGGACCCTTGCGGCCTGCCTGCTGGCGACCTTTTCGATTAAGACCAGCCCTGCCTACCATCAGGTAAAAGCACTGATATCTTCACATTCGGCACAGGACACCTCAGACTTTGATGATTATTTTAAAGTCCCTGCAGCGAAGATAGACAACCCCTCACTTAACCTGGTGTATATCTACGCCGAGAGTCTGGAGCGAACTTATTTCGATACACAGGCATTTCCCGGCCTGGCC
Organism: Tatumella sp. JGM130; assembly: GCF_018257525.1. NCBI lineage: Bacteria > Pseudomonadati > Pseudomonadota > Gammaproteobacteria > Enterobacterales > Erwiniaceae > Tatumella > Tatumella sp. JGM130. The sequence continues at coordinate 84,941 of NZ_JAERJS010000003.1, forward strand.
CCCGACCTTGAACAACAAATGCATTCCGCGATTGATTTTACCCGTACCGAACAATTACCCGGCACCGATTACACTATTGCCGGGATGGTCGCTTCACAGTGCGGCATTCCGTTATTCGCGCCCTTTGAAGGGAATGCCGCCGCATCATTATCCAGTTTTTACCCTCAGAACCTTTGCCTCGGGGATATCCTGAAAAACTCAGGGTATCAGAACTGGTTTATCCAGGGGGCTGATCTGCGCTTTGGCGGAAAAGATGTTTTCCTGAAGTCTCATGGTTTCGATGCTCAGCACCTTCAGGGATCTGAAGAATTAGCCCCGCAGGTTGCCGACCCTCAGTACCGTAATAACTGGGGATTTTATGACGATACGGTGCTGGATAAAGTATTTGATAAATACCAGCAATTATCACAGCAAAAACAACCCTTTGCTTTATTCGCACTGACCGTAGATACCCATCATCCCGACGGTTTCATTTCTGCAACCTGCCGGAATAAAAGCTACTCTTACGAGGGGAAAAATAACCTTTCGTTCAGCGCCGTTGCCTGTTCTCAGGAACATATTGCCCGGCTTATTGACCGGATAAAAAGCTCTCCGTGGTTTAAAAATACGCTGATTGTGGTCGGTTCAGATCACCTGGCAATGAATAACACCGCGTACCGCTATCTGATCAAACATCCGCGTCACGATACCTTTTTTATCATCCGCGGCGATCAGCCACAGCCTGTGACCATTAACCGTAAACGTAATACGATGGATAATGGCGCAACCGTTCTGGATATTCTGGGTAGCGATAATTTTATCGGTCTGGGCCGCAGCAGCCTGTCAGGGACCTCGTTATCAGAAATTTTCAGCCATCTGACGGATAAAATTACCCAGTGGAAACCGGATATTATCCGCTTGTGGAATTTTCCACGGCGTATTGAGCAGTTCAGTGTCGATCAGCAAAAAAACACCCTGAGCTTTTCCGGCTCAGTCTTCCGCCTGCCGGTATTAGTGAAAGTCGATAACGATAAAGTGGAACCTATTCCGGAAGGAGTTTATGCGGAAACCTTAACCGCCCGGCTGAGAAAGTTTGCGGCCGATGACAAATTCGTCTGGATAGATAAATGTTATAAAGCCGGCCGGCTGTGGGCGCCTGAACTGGCACTGTCAGACTCACTCTGTTACACCCTCGGACAGCCCGGGGGCCAGCCAAAAATTACCCGCATAGACACTCTGAAGTATCAGGGGAATGTCGTCTTTCCTCCGGAGGTTATCTCACAGGAGAATTACCGCCAGATACAACAACGTCTGAAGATTGCGGATAATGATATTCGTTACCCGTCAGACAGTTTCCTGTTTTACCTGCCCGGAGCGCCCCGCACAGTGGAAGGCTTTAGCGGATTATCCCGTAACGAAAACTGGGGACGCTGGTCGAATGCTAATCTGGCCCCGGTAGTGACGATAACCTACAACTCGCCCCTGCCTGATAAATTTACGCTGAATATTGTCGCGAAGGCCTATGGCCCGAACATCGGTAAACCGGTTTCTGTACAGGCCGGTGATGAACAGCACTCTTTTATACCGACGGCCACACTGGCTGATTATCAGCTGCGCTTTGAACGGCAGAAAGGAAGCCGGACACTGATCATCACCCCGCCCCGGCCGACGGAAAGTATGCTGGATAATATTATTGGTCAGGACCCAAGAAAACTGGGAACGGGATTGCAGTCACTGCAAATTATCCCTGATGAAGATCAGGTTGCCGCAGCACCACACTGAGCTGGCACAGAGGACACTGACTGCAGGCCTGTACGGCCTGTCAGTATCCTCCGCAGCCGGCGTTAGCGGTAAATAATATCGCCAGAGAAAATCCGCAAAATTTTTCCATCGGCATCCGCAATCAGCACATAATCGCCACCAAAATAGGTCCAGTGGCTGTCAGCTGCAGGTGCCGGTATCTTTCTTAGCTGCCATTTGCTGATATTGTAGTTCTGTGTGCGGTACAGCGGAGGAATAATATCCCCGATCTTGTAATGGCGGAAATCACCAAATACTGAACTTCTCTCCAGCGGATCAGCAAATTTCTTCACCGGAGCTTCCGTCTGCACCGGCGCTTCGACGGGAGCCGCTGCCGGTTCATTGGCTGCAACCGTCGTCACAGGTGCCTGAGATGTTTCCTTCGGCGCCGTCTGACACCCGCTTAATAAACTCACTGACATCAGGATGGCTGATGAGGCCAAAACTAACGGCTTACGCATAATTACTCCCTAACAAAGATTCCCCGTCACCGACAGGACAGGAAAAAATAATTGTGCTGCGATTGAGCACTGTTTTATCAGCCAGTCAGCAGAACAGCATCAATATACCTTTTCTGCTACTGGTCTGTGAAAGCATTTCCCGAAGGACGATTAATCCTGCCTTCGCGATGGAAAATACACCATACTGCCCCTGAATTACAGAGCAGTAACCGGAAACAGAGTTCTCTGTGGCTGGCAGAGCAGGCGCTGTGGGCCGGTCACTGAGCTATTTACGCCTTTCAGCCAGCTTGCGATAGTGACTGCCTGTATAAAATAGCATAACTGATCATGCATCACTTGCTTAATAATTACGGACAGTTTTACTTTAGCGTAAAAAATTATTACCCTGTCAGAGTCAGTTATAATTCTTCCGTTAATATTTACACTGATAAAAAACTTAAATGAATTATTCTCACCACTCTGCACCCTTACCATTTTTTAATGTGACTCAAATCACAAACACCTTACAGGCTCATTAATGGTTCCATTACTAATGTGTATATTCTTGCCCGTGCCCCGGCAGAATTATTTATTTTTACTTTAAGTCAGAAATAAAATCGTCAGATTAATGGCCGGAACACTGAAGGGAAATCATGTCACTTACGATATAAACAGGGAGTCAGAAAATGAAAGAACTGAGCGTGATTGAAACTGCGAACGTCTCCGGTGCCGGAGGAATTGTCGATGGTGATATGACCGGCGCATTCTGGGGTTCTATCCTTGGTGCGATTGACGGTTTTGGTACCGGTGCAGCAGTGGGTGGTAAATACGGTGGTGCCGGCGGCTGGATCGTTGGCGGTATCGCACAGCTGGTTGGACTGACAGCCTCTGCCGTGGGTGCCGGTATCGGTGGTTATATGTATGGTGGGTTATTGGGCTACGAAAAAGCACAGGCTTATATTGAAACCTATAGAAGAATGTAATCACTGACCATCGTGTTTAAAAGAGAGTAATTATTTTTACTCTCTTTTAAATTATGCATACTAAAAAAACCGTCAATAACACCTCAGAGTAAACATCAAATAAAATATCAAAACCAGTGCCGGGCACGCATAAAAATATTATTTACCTTACACGCAATCCCCGGGGTATCATTTATTTATGACTTAAATGAAATGTATTAAGGATATTGTTATAGAATATATAATATTCTTAAAAACACCCGCTATTAACATCATTCTGGTCGGTCAGCAGCAGTGGCAAGGTAATGGCTGCTGACAGGGCGTGGCTCTCAGACCACCACGCCCCTGTGAACACTCGCTCTTAAACTACCGGTAATCCGAGGTTTTCACGCAGGGTGGCAAACTCATAATCTTCATGGAATAAACCACGGCGACGCAGTTCCGGGATCACCAGCTCGATAAACAGGTCCAGCTGCTCAGGCATAATGGCCGGCATAACATTAAAGCCATCTGCCCCGCCCTGCTCCAGCCACCGCTGGAAGTCATCGGCAATATCTTCTGCCGTTCCGACAATCACCCGATGCCCGCGCGATCCGGCAGCAATGGCCGCCAGCTCACGCAGAGTCAGATTTTCGCGTTTCGCCATATCGGTCATCAGTCTGACGCGGCTCTGATTACCTTCTCCCAGCGGAACCTCTGGTACCGGCCCGTCCAGCGGGTAATCCGACAGGTCGATCCCAAAACGTAGTGAAAGCTGACGTAACCCGTTATCAATATCCACCAGGGTATTCAGTTCTTTCCACAGGGCTTTCGCCTGTTCACGGGTACGGCCAACAATTGGCATCACCCCTGGCATAATCACCACATGATCGGGATTACGTCCGGCGGCAATGACCTGATCTTTCTGAGAGCGATAAAAAGTCTGCGCTTCTTCCAGGCTGGCTGCCGCAGTAAATACAACCTCGGCTGTTTCCGCGGCCAGTTTCTGACCATCTGCCGATGATCCGGCTTCGATAATCACCGGACGCCCCTGAGGAGAACGGGTAATATTTAAAGGACCCTGTACCTGGAAATGTTCGCCCTGATGGTTAATCGGCTGGATCTTATCATCCACAAAATAACGGCCGCTGACCGGATCCGGTTGTACAGCACCCTCTTCCCAGCCCGCCCATAATTTATCAGCAACTTCCAGGAATTCACGGGCACGGCCATAACGTTCCGCATGGTTTGGCATATCTTCCCGGCTGAAGTTACGCGCGACATCCGCAGAGAAAGATGTCACCACATTCCATGCGGCGCGGCCACGACTGATATGGTCCAGAGAAGAAAAACTACGGGCCAGAGTAAAGGGATCACTGAATGTTGTGGATGCTGTCGCCGCCAGGCCAATACGCCGGGTATTTACCGCCAGCGCAGATAACATCGTCAGGGGTTCAAGACGCGCCATGGTTGATGGTAAACGGTACATACTGGTTGCCAGCGCATCACCGACAAAAAACAGATCAAAAGTGCCGGCTTCCGCTTTTTTAGCCAGGCTGATTAACCAGTCAATGTCCGTCGGTGAGCCGAGGTTTTCGGTCAATCGCCAGCCACTGACATGATGTCCCACCGGCTGGACAAAAAGGCCAAGACGGAGGCGACGCTGATTCTTTGAACTGTCCATTTATTATTCCTGTTTGTTGCAAAATCACCGTACAACGGTGTTAAAAAAGAGTATCGGCAAGGGTAAATGCTTTTTCCAGTGCGGCAGGCGAAATATCGAACGGCAGCATTGCCGCACTCTGTGGCGGGAAGCGAACCGCACCGGCAATCGCCCGTATGACCTCAGCCCGTTCACCAGCCAGATTAGGTAATCTGAGAGGTGAATCATAACGTTGTAATAATGCCAGCAGCCCGCTATCGGCTTTGCCGTTATTTTCCATCAGAGATTGTATCAGCAGGCAGAATCCGACTTTTTCCCCGTGCAGCCAGTGGTGCAGTTCAGGCTGATGGGTAAGCCGGTTGTGAATCGCATGGGCAAAGCCCGGAGTCGCCAGGGTATCGCGGACACTGTTAGACAATCCGGCAAACACAATATTTGCTTCAATCACTTTAATCAGTGCCGGGGTGACTTTACCGGCCTGATTATCTGCAATTGCCTGGTCAGCATATTCCGTGAAAATATCCAGTGCCTGTCGGGCCGGCAGCATTTTTAATTGCAAAGATAAATTATCAGGGTTATTACGCTGATAGGGACGAAATTCAAACAGCTTCGCCAGTGCATCCACCATCCCTGCTTTCAGATAACGCACATCAGAGCGGGCAATAACCTCGCTGTCTACCAGTACCATTTCCGGCATGGCCGGTAACAGCTGGCTGCGCAGGTGTCCGCCCTGTGCATCATAAATAATACTGACCGGCGACCATGCGGCACAGGTCGCTGCCAGGGTTGGCATATTTACCACCTTCACCGCCGGTAGTTGCGCTCCGGCAGCTTTAGCCGCATCCATCACCCGTCCGCCGCCAATCGCCAGTAACAGCCCGGCCCCCTGAGCAACGATATTTTGTTGCAGGGTCTCTATTGCCTGCTGTGTACACTCACCCGCCAGGTATTCCAGCTGCCAGCGAATACCATGCTGCTCAAGACTCTGGCTAAGCTGTGGATTCACCGCCTGCCAGGCGGTCGGAGAGGTAAAGATACGAATATCCGCAGCAAAAGGCTGCAAATAACTTCCGGTCCGGGCACACAGGCCGGGCTGTTGAAAATAGCCATTCGGAGACTTGATCGCTAGCACAAAATCACCCTGATCAATAAAATGCAGACCATAATAATATGATGGTTAATACGCTGAAATATCCCTGACAGGGACCGAGCGGAGATGCAATATATACTACGACAACTGACTTTTTACGCAATGAAAAGCCGTTACCTGAAGCTGCCAAATTGGAATTAGCATATATTTTTTTTATATATAGACGGTTATTACTTTACTGATAATCTTTATCCGGCACACTTTATTATTATTTCACAACGCCGGAAAATATCATGAGCCTTACTTTCCGTCAGGTCAGAGACGATGAGGTGGATAACTATCTGACACTGGTACTGGCGGCATATGCCCCGACAAAATCCATGGGTATTCATTTTGATGCCGCCACTACCACCCGCGAAAAAGCCCTGCTGCATCTGAAAAATCATGGCGTTTACGGCCTGTATAATCAGGATACGATGGTCGCTTCCGTCACCATCCGTTATCCATGGGGTCCTTTGCCGGGCCCTTTTGGCTTGCCTCATATTGGCTGGTTCGCCGCACATCCTGATTACCCCGGACAACAATATGGCCGCAAAATACAGCAGTTACTGGAGCAGGAGATACTGATCGGCCAATTGCGGGCTCCGGCCGTTTCATTAGGAACAGCAATCAATCATCCGTGGCTGAAAGAGATGTATCAGAAACGCGGTTTTGTGCCAATACACACTGCCGATTTAGGCAAAGGCCATATCACGCTCTATATGAAAAAAATCCTTGATGAGACGGCCCATCAACGCTGGCTGGCACGTCAGTCACCTGCTGAAGGCAACCAATAACAGGAAAAAAATATGACAGAGATCACTGATACTCCTTTTGCTGAACGTCTTATTGCTTTTCGCCATGAATTGCATCGTTTTCCTGAACTTTCTCACCAGGAATTTGAAACCACCGCACGCATCAGAGCCCAGCTGGAGCAATACCAGATCCGTATTCTGGATTTACCACTGAATACCGGGCTGGTTGCCGAAGTCGGCCAGCCGGACGGTCCGTTGGTGGTATTGCGATCTGATATTGATGCACTGCCTATCGAAGAACAGTCGGGGGTAGAGTATCGCTCACAGAACCCGGGGGTGATGCATGCCTGTGGCCACGATTTTCACAGTACTGCAGCGCTGGGAGCGGCAATACTGTTAAAAAATAATGAATCACATCTTAAAGGACGGGTCAGAATCCTGTTTCAGGCCGCCGAAGAAACCGGCCTCGGCGCGCCGGATGTGATTAACACAGGGGCACTGAAACAGGCATTTGCAATTTTTGGCCTGCATAATGATCCGACCCTGCCAGCAGGCGTGATTGGCAGTAAAGCAGGAGCGCTGACCGCCTCAGTGGATCGTTTCAGTATCACCATTAAAGGTACCGGCAGCCATGCAGCCCGCCCCCACGAAGGTAATGACCCGATAATCATCGCCGGTCAGCTGGTCGGGGCCCTGCAGACACTGATCAGCCGGAACGCACCTTCAGCAGATAACGCTGTCGTTTCAATTACCCAGATACACAGCGGCAGCACCTGGAATGTGATCCCTGATAATGCCTGGCTGGAAGGAACCGTCCGTACCTTCTCACCGGCAACACGCCAGCTCATCGAAAACCGTTTCCGCACTCTGCTCGCCGGGTTTGGTCATGCTTTTGACGCCGACATTACCCTCGACTGGCAGGCCGGTCCGCCTTCGGTCATAAATGATGCCCGCTGGGCTGATTTTGCGCTGCAACAGGCTTCAGACAGTGGTTTTGAGGCAAGGGTCGTCGAAGCCAGCCCGATAGGTGAAGACTTTGCTTTTTACCAGCAACAGCTGCCCGGAGCATTTGTCATGGTCGGTACCGGACAGCAATATGCTCTGCATCATCCGGCATTTCGGATTAACGATGATGTACTGCTGCCAACCTCCCGTTATCTGGCCAGCCTGGCAGAAAATGCCCTGAAACAGCAGGAAACGGCCTGATGGACGTCACCCGACAACTGGCCGATTTGATAGTAAACAGCCAGCCCGATGAGCAGGCGCGGCAGAATGCCCGCCGCGGAGTGGCTGATTTTATCGCTGTCAGCTGGCCATTATTACGCCATCAGGTGCCAGACTCCGGCCTGCCGGTCCTGAAACAGTTGTTCCCGGAACAGACCATCGCCCACCGCGCCTTATTGCTCGGATATGCCGGTCATGCGCTGGATTTTGATGATTTCCATGCGGATTTTCGCGGGCATCCGACCACAGTGATCCTGCCAGCATTACTGGCATGGTGCAGTTTTCATCCCTGTGATGATATCGGACATTTTCTGGATGCTTATATCATCGGTACAGAAACCGCAGGGCGGATCGGCCTGGCAGCAACACAACAACATTACACCCGCGGTTACCATAATACGGCGACGCTGGGTACTCTCGCTGCCGCTGCGGCACTGGCGCGGCTGACCCGTGCCAGTGTGTCTGAAACGGCTGTTTTGCTGGGTATGGCCGCCACCCAGGCCAGTGGTTTAAGAGCTCAGTTTGGTTCAGCGGTTAAACCCCTGCATGCCGGGTTGGCCGCAGAGCGGGCAGTACAGGCCGTCCGGCTGGCTCTGGCTGGATTTTCCGGACAACCACAAGGCGTTATCGAGGCTTTTCTGGCCGCCAGCAACGATGGCGCGTCAGCCACCGAAAAACTGACCGCACACTGGGGGACACCGTGGCGAATCACAGAGCCAGGACTGGAGTTTAAACCCTTCGCCACCTGTAGCGGTACACACAGCACCGCCGAAGCCACCCGCCTGCTGCGCCGTCGATGGCAGGCAGAACATGGTGCTGTCGACGGGCTGCTGAACGCGATTGACCATATACAGGTTTCTTTCCCTCCGGGGGGCGACATTGCTGCATCGGTACGCCATCCGCAAACAGGGATCGAAGCCCGTTTCAGCCTCGAATATGTTATCGCCGCGATGTTGCTGTATGACGATTTGCGGATGGCCGACTTTGCTGAAGGTCCGGTAAACCCGGAGATTATGCCATTAGCCAGTAAAGTCAGCCGTGTTGCCGATGAACATGCGCCTGCAGATGCCCTGAATCCGGCACTGCGTTTCCATGAAGTCAGCCTGTTGCTGCGTGATGGCCGCCGGCTCAGTCAGCGCAGAACCCGGCAACAGTCACTGGCCGCCCCGGTGGACGTGCGGGAAAAGCTTCTGCGTGCCCTGCAGCCGGAACAGAAACAACTCCGCGAAAGGCTGGCCGGCGATTGCCAGCTGACAGACAGCGGGCAACTGCAACGACTGACTGAAGCCCTGTTTTCAGCGACCTAAACCGCGATCGCCTGAGTTAATACTCAGGCGCCTGTCAGGCATCCGCTTCCGGCGGAATAAACGCCTGTACTGGCGGTAAATCACCCCTGAATTTCTTTATTTTCACCACGGTGATTTGCCCGGTGCAGCCCTGTGCCAGCGAAGATGTTCCGGCATCCCGGGTCAGTACATTCGGGTTACCATGCCGGCACAGCGGCCTTTCTGCCAGAGGATCTTCAGGATCATACCAGGCACCGGTCGGCAGTTGTATCACCCCCTGACGGATCTGACGGCTGAGACTGACGCTGGCCAGCGCCCTGCCCCGATCATTGTACAGCTCAATAATATCGCCCTCACCAATACCGGCAGCCTGTGCATCCTCCGGATGCAGGCAACACACCTCACGATCCTGCCGTTTACTGCGCTGGCTGTAATTGCCAAAATCCAGCTGGCTATGTAACCGGGTGGCTGGCTGATTAGCAATCAGCCAGTATGACTCTCCCGCCACAGCCTGTTCTGTCGGAGGTAGCCATACCGGATGGCCCGGGCAATCTGCATAGCCGAAACCGGCAATCGTTTCCGAGAAGATCTCGATTCTGCCACTCGGGGTCGGTAACGGTGATCGCCGGGGATCCTGACGAAATGCTTTCATCATCAGGCCACTTTCCGTGTGCTGAGGCAGCTGCAGCACTCCCTGACGGCGGAATGTGTCGTAATCCGGCAGACTAGCCTGTAACTCAGCCAGCTTCCCCTGTAACTGCCGGTACATGGATTGCAACCATTGTCTGGCTGTGCGTCCTTCAGTAAATTCCTGTTCTCTGCCGAGGGCCCTGGCCAGTTCGGTGAAAATTGTAAAATCATCCCGTGCCAGACCCGCGGGCTCAGCCACCGGCTCCATCGCAAACAGATGCCGGTCGGTCGGTGCCCCGCCGATATCCTCCCGTTCCAGCGTCATGGTGGCAGGCAGTACGATATCGGCATGTCTGGCGGTCGCCGTCCAGGCCGTTTCATGGACAATCAGTGTATCCGGCTGACAAAATGCACGCCGTAACCGTGCCAAATCCTGATGATGGTGGAAAGGATTGCCGCCCGCCCAGTACACCAGCCGGATATGCGGATACCTCAGGCGGCGGCCATTGTAATCAAAATGCTCTCCCGGCTGCAGCAGCATATCGGCAATTTTTGCCACCGGGATAAAACGGTCAATACCGTTACGTCCCTGGGGCAACGAAGGAAAACTGACGCGGTTAAACAATTTACCATAGTGCCCGAGCGCCCCCAGTGCATAAGTAAATCCGCCGCCCGGTAATCCGGGTTGCCCCAGCGCCGCCGCCAGCACCAATGCGAGCCAGACAGGTTGTTCCCCGTGTTCAGAACGCTGCAAGGCATGAGCCACAGTCACCAGCACCCGCCGGTGAGGTAACGCCTCCGCCAGGGTCCTGATTTGTGCGGCACTGACACCACAGATCTCTGCCGCCCAGCAGGCATCACGTACCACGCCATCTTCATCGCCACGGAGATAGGCAACCATCTGTGGCCAGCCAGTACAGTAGCTGGCCAGAAAATCTTCATCCGTCAGTTGTCGTTCAATCAATACCGACAGTAAACCAAGGATAAAAGCCGCATCAGTACCGGGAATAATCGACAGCCACTCACCGGCCGCTTCAGCCGGTAAATCACTGGCCAGCGGGCTGACGGAAATAAAACGCGTCCCCCGGGCAGCCGCCTGCTGCATAAAACTACGTTCCGTGTGTTCACTGATACCGCCGCTGGCAACCTGTGAATTTTTCAGAGCCAGGCCGCCGAAAGCCAGCACAATATCGCTGTTTGCCGAAATTTCCTGCCAGCTGACACCCCGGCGGGCAATTTCATCCATCGGCCCGACAATATGGGGCAACAAAACGGCAGCAGATCCGGAACTGTAACTGTTTACCGAACGGACATAACCGCCGAGCGTCGTATTCAGAAAACGATGCACCTGGCTCTGGGCATGGTGAAAACGACCGGCACTCGACCAGCCGTAAGAGCCGCCGAATACTGCCTCCGGCCCGTATGCTGAATTTACCCGCCGCAGTTCACCACTGACCAGTGCAATCGCCTCTGGCCAGCTGACGGGCAGATATTCATCATTCCCCCGTCGGGTATCTGCCCCCGGCCCTTGCTCCAGCCAGCCGCGGCGTATCATCGGCCGGGTGACACGCACCGGATGAGTTAACGCATTGGTAAAATTGCCCAGTAACGGGCTGGGATCGGGATCACCGGCAAACGGGGTTATACTGACGTTGTCTTGCTGAAGTTCTGCCTGAAAAGCACCCCAGTGGGCACTGTGCATTTTTTGGGATGAGGACATTATTCCGCCACTAAAAAAAACGGTGCTTAAAGCACCGTTGCAACAAACTCACGTACCCGTCCGTTTTGCGGATCATCCAGTACCTGCTGAACAGGCCCGGCTGCCACAATATTGCCTGATTCCATAAACACAATGTTATCAGCAACCTCACGGGCAAATCCGATTTCATGGGTCACGATAACCATAGTGATCCCTGAATGGGCCAGTTGTTTAATCACCTGTAAAACTTCACCTACCAGCTCAGGATCCAGCGCCGAAGTGGGTTCGTCAAACAGCATAACCCCGGGATTCATCGCCAGTGCTCTGGCAATCGCTACCCGCTGTTGCTGCCCGCCGGACAGGTTTTGCGGCCACTCGTTTTCACGACCAGCCAGCCCTACCTGTTTCAGCAGTTCCCGTGCACGGGTAATACTTTCCTGACGGCCCTGTTTTCTGACCCGCATCGGTGCATCAATGATGTTTTGCAATACCGTCCGGTGAGGGAACAGATTAAACTGCTGGAACACCATCCCGATATCACGTCGTTGTCTGGCGACCTCACGGCTCCCCAATTCATACAATGCATGACCTTTCTGATGGTATCCCACCAGCTCATCGCCCACACGGATAGTACCGCCATCCAGTTTTTCCAGATGATTAATGCACCGCAGCAGTGTCGACTTACCTGACCCGGAAGGACCAAGGATCACTGTCACTGACCCGGCCGGAATATCCAGGTCCACCTGATCCAGAATAGTATTTCCGGAGAAACGTTTGGTGACTTTACGTAAATAAATCGCTTCAGCCATGGGACTCTCCTGCAGATCCTTTACCCGTCAGACGTGATAATACCCTGAACAGCGCTGGCGGCTCACGCCGTCCCACCCCGCGGGAAAAATAACGTTCAACATAGTACTGACCAACAGATAACACAGAAGTCATCAGTAAGTACCACAGCGTTGCGACCAGCAATAGCGGGATGACTTCATAGGTCCGCTGATAAATAATCTGAGCAGAAAATAGTACATCCTGCAGAGAAATCACCGATACCACAGCCGTAGTTTTCAGCTGACCAATTACTTCATTACCGGCCGGAGGCAGAATAGCGCGCATCGCCTGTGGCAGCACCGTATAACGAAAGATTTGTGCCGGACGATAGCCCAGTGCACGTGCGGCTTCAATTTGCCCGTTACTGACACTCTGGATCCCCGCACGTACAATCTCAGCTGCATAGGCGGACTGATGCATCACCAGCGCAATCACTGCAGCGGTGAACGGACTGATCAGGGTGTTGGACTGTACGCTCCACAGTTCGCCCACTCCCGGCAGGGAAAACGACAGTGTCGGATACAGGGCTGCAATGTTATACCAGAGGAATAACTGAACCAGCATCGGCACCCCGCGGAAAAACCAGGTATAAGCCCAGCTCACCGTCGACAACACGGGATTAGACGATAAACGCATCAGTGCCAGCAGAGTACCGAAGAAGAAGCCCAGCACCACTGAAATCACCGTCAGATGCAGGGTCATTAACACCCCCTGCAAAATCGATGCTTCAGTGAAGTTATCGGCGATTACCTGCCATTCAAAGCGCGGGTTATTAACCATTGACTGGACAATACCCGCCACACATAGCAACACCACCAGTGCACTCAGCCAGCGGCCATAATAACGTTTACCGACAATTCTCAATTCATCTGTCGGTGCAGTGACGGGTTTCATTTAAAGATCTCGTCATTACGAAGTGACTGTTTCACTGCACCAAAGCCAATCCCCCAGTGGTCGAGGATTTTCTGGTAAGAACCATCTTTGATCAGGGAGTTAAGCGCTGCCTGTACCGCAGGCTCTAAAGGTGAGTCTTTCGGGAATGCGACCGATACCGGCGCATCATTTACCGTCAGTACGCCACTGATGGTCGCCGGTTTAATTTGTTTCACCTGCCAGATCAGACCTTCATACGGGCCAAGGAACATTGGCACCCGCCCGCTGACTACCGCCTGTACACCTGCCGGGCGATCAGGGAATACGGCGACCTGAATCGGTTTTTTACCCGCGGCCTGACAGGCTTTACTGGCGTCTTCCAGTCGCGTTACCTGGGTCGTTCCGGCGCCGGCTCCGACCTGACTGCCACACAGGGCATCAAATGAGGTAAACGGGGTAATACCGGAAGACTTGAGAGAAATAACGCCTAATTTACTGGCATCATAATAGCTGACAAAATCGACCAGTTTCAGTCGTATTTTTGTCGCATTGATATTTGATAAGGCGACATCATAACGACCGGTTTTCAGCCCCGGGATAATGTTGTCGAATCCGCCACTGTCACGCCACTGTACTTTAATACCAAGGCGCTCACCGACGGCATTCATCACGTCGATTTCACGGCCAGCCAGTGTTTTATTATCCGTTTCAAAAAAAGTGGTTGGCGGCGTATTAGGGTTGGTTGCCGCCACAATATAACCACGCTTCGCAATATCTGCCGGTAACAGTTTACTGAGCGCCGGATCAGCCTGTACCTGTAATGAACTATGAGTAGGGACAGACAGATCGGCGGCACTGACACTGGTGACACTCAGTGCTGAAACAACCAAAGCTATGCCTTTTAAAAATACGTTCACCGGAATTGTTCTCCTGGTTAGCTGCAAAAATTTCCCGAACGGGAATAAAAGAAAAACGCCAGGCACCAGGCTTCGCGTTAGATAACATGGGTTATATACCCTGTGTAGCTTTAAAAACTCACAAGGTTGTGATCAGGATCATTGTCATTTAATACCCATTGAATCGCAAATTCCAAAAATGGCTATTCTAATTCCATTAGATAATAAGCAGCAACCATCACCTGCCGAGGCGGCTCCGCAGGAGAACGGCCACGCAACCGACAGAAAAAACTACCGCGGGCATCGGGCCCGCGGTAGTTCATCTCGCTGTGGTGCCGGCCGGGTAAAATTACGCGCCGCTGCGCCGTGTTTCCGTAAACCGGCGGCTGCTGCGCTGCCGGTGATGTAACGCCAGCCCGGTCAGTACCACCAGCAATGCCAGAATACCGGTAGCAATGATTTCGATACGGTGATCAGGCATAAACAACATAGAACCCAGAATCCCTGCAATCACCACTATCACAAACCAGGTCAGTCCCGGGAATAACCACATTTTAAAATCCGGGACTTCATCGCGGGCCTCCATTCGTTTACGCATTACCAGTTGTGAGCAGGCGATCACCAGATACACCAGCAAAGCAATGGCGCCTGAGCTGGCAAGCAGGAAGTTAAACACTTCTGCCGGAGCAACATAGTTGGCGAATACCGCCAGAAAAGCCATGGCCGTTGATAACAATACCGCTACCCGCGGTGTACCACTGCGGCTGGTTTTTGCCGCTGCCGCGGGTGCATCTTTACGGGTCGCCAGTGAATACAGCATGCGTGATGAGGTATAAAGTGCAGAATTCAGGCAACTGCATACCGCAGTCAGTACCACAATATCGACAATCAGACGGGCATGGGGAATATTCATCATTTCCAGTACCGTCTGGTAAGAACCTTTCGTTGCCAGATCCGGGGTATTCCAGGGAACCAGAGAAACAATAAACAGAATCGACAGCAGGTAAAACAGCGCAATTCGCCAGATGACTGAGTTAGTGGCTTTTGAAATCTCTTTGCCGGGGTTTTTCGACTCTGCCGCAGCAATGGTTACAATCTCAGTGCCCATAAAGGAGAACATCGTAGTCAGAATAGCCGCCAGTACCGCCCCGAAACCATGAGGCATAAAGCCGCCGCTGTCGTAGAGGTGAGACATACCACTGACTTCGCTGTCCGGCATCAGGCCAAAAATAGCCACACACCCCAGTACCAGAAACGCCACTATCGCTGCCACCTTCACCAGTGCCAGCCAGAATTCAAATTCACCGTAGTTTTTGACACTGAACAGGTTCGAGATAGTCAGCACCAGGGTAATTGCCAGAGTGAATTGCCAGATAGCCACCTGCGGGAACCAGCTATTGAGGATCGTCGCCGCCGCATTCGCCTCCAGCGGGATCACCAGTACCCAGAACCACCAGTACAGCCAGCCAATCGTGAAACCGGCCCAGCGCCCCAGTGCGCTATGGGCATAGGTAGAAAAAGACCCGGAATCCGGTGAGCTGACAGCCATTTCTGCCAGCATACGCATAATCAGCACCACCAGTGCACCGGCAATCAGATAAGCAATTAGCACTGCCGGGCCGGCTTCGGCAATCGCATGACCGGAGCCGACAAACAGTCCGGCACCGATAACGCCGCCAATAGACAGCATACGAATATGCCGCGATTTAAGTCCCGGTGAAAGTGTGTCTGTGTTTGAAGAAATTGTACTCATGATTTCCCTCATCATAATTTTATTTGCCGGGTACAGACAGGATGCTGCAACACGGTCGCTGGTCGGGAAGAGAGGTAACGGTGATCCCGGAGGGAACGGTCTCCGGGATAACACCTGTACTGCGACTGTTTACCTGTCAGACGGCATACTGCTGTAAGGCACGGGTCAGAATAGTCAGTCCCTGACGGAACTGTTCGGTCGGAATCGTCAGCGGATACAGGAAACGAATAACATTGCCTTTTTGTCCGCAGGTCAGCAGTAACAGGCCTTCGTCCATCGCCGCCGTCTGTACTTTTTTCGCAATCGCAGCATCCTTCAGCTCTGCCGCAACCATTGATCCCAGACCACGGACTTGTTTGATCGCCGGACAACGGCTTTTCAGTTCCTGCAGGCTGCTGACCAGTTCACTGCCAAGTTGCTGAGAGCGCTGACAGAGTTGTTCTTCGTCAATCACATCCAGTACCGCATGGGCCGCCGCGATCGATAACGGGTTACCGGCGTAGGTGCCGCCCAGCCCGCCCGGGTTAGGTGCATCCATCACTTCTGCGCGACCGGAAACCGCAGACAGAGGGAAACCGCCCGCCAGGCTTTTCGCCATGGTGATGATATCCGGTTTAACCTCGAAATTTTCCATCGCGAACAGAGTACCGGTACGGGCAAAACCACTCTGTACTTCATCAGCAATCAGCAGGATGCCATGCTGATCTGCCAGTTTACGCAGTGCCGTCATAAACTCAGAGGGTGCCACACGGAAACCGCCTTCACCCTGTACCGGCTCCAGGACGATAGCTGCCACATTGTGCGGGGCAATATCGTAATGGAAGATATCTTCGAGGCTGTCCAGAGCCTGCTCCACGGTCACTTCGTTCTCCACCGGGAAACGGGCATGGAATACGGAAGGTACCATCGGACCAAAATCTTGTTTGTAAGGTGCCACTTTACCGGTCATTGCCATGGTCATCATGGTACGGCCATGGAAAGAGCCGCCAAAGGTGATGACGCCATGACGGCCGGTATAAGCGCGGGCAATTTTCACTGCATTCTCAACCGCTTCTGCGCCGGTAGAGAAAAAAGCGGTTTTTGCCGGGCCTTCGACCGGCACCCGCTGATTAATACGCTCAGCCAGAGAGATATAGCTCTCATAGGGCACAATCTGGAAAGCAGTATGAGTGAACTTTTGCAGTTGCTCAGCCACGGCTGCCACAACTTTCGGGTGACGGTGCCCGGTATTCAGTACCGCAATTCCTCCGGCAAAATCGATAACTTCGCGACCTTCGGTATCGCGCAGGGTGGCATTTTCGGCACTGCTGACAAACCAGTCACACATTACCGCGTTGCCACGTGGCAGAGCATCTTGTTTGCGCTGGTTTAATGTTTCTTTAGAATCACTCATCTCTTTCTGCCTCGTTCACTTAACTTTTTTTTGTAATAAAACTGTATTTATTTATCCTTTCCGGTAGGGTATTTTTCCAGAGCCATTTACCAGCAAAATGAAGGTACCAATTGCGAACTCTTTACGCCGATCACCTGCTGGAACGTTTGCAGTTTGACCAGCAAGGCAGGCTCCACCAGCGGTTACTGCGGGTCTTACAGCAGGCTATTATCGACGGTGTATTTCCCCCTGAAACACGTTTACCGGCTACCCGTGATCTGGCTAAAGAGCTGGGAATATCCCGTAATACAGTACTGAATGCTTACGATAGTTTGCTGGCTGAAGGATATGTTACTTCGCGCACCGGTAGCGGTACCCGGGTGGCGAAAACCTTACCGGAATTCTGTCTGAACAGCGCCCGCCAGCAGATTCCTGAGGCCGCCGGGCAAGCCTTACCTGCAGGCCTGTCGTCCCGCGGCGCCGCATTACTCGGCCATGCCACCGCATCGCCTTTTCAGTGGGGAGCTTTTGTACCGGGTGCCCCGGATGTCACTGCATTTCCGCATAAAACCCTGGGTAAAATTCAGGCCAGACTGAACCAGCAACCGGAAATTAATCAGTTGATCTACAGCAATGACGGTGGCTGCGCCAGCCTGCGTCAGGCCCTGGCTGACTATCTGCGGGTAGCCCGTTCTATCCGTGCCGATGCCGACCAGATTATTATTACCGAGGGTATTCATCAGGCAGTGGACCTGGTGTCGCGGGTACTCTGCGACCAGGGCGAGACAGTGTGGATTGAAGAACCAGGCTACTGGGGAACCCGTAATTTATTACGTATTAATGGTCTGAATGTCCATGCGGTCCCGGTTGACGAAGAGGGGATGCTGCCGGAAATCACCGCGCGGCGACCGGCACCAAAAATGGTCTTTGTCACCCCCTCCCATCAGTACCCGCTGGGGGTACATCTCAGCCTGAGCCGACGTAAAACTCTGCTGGCAATGGCACGGCGTCATAAATTCTGGATCATTGAAGACGACTACGACAGTGAATTCCGTTTTTCCGGCAGCCCGTATCCGTCATTACAAGGGCTGGAAGAGGACGCACCGGTGATCTATATGGGAACCTTCAGTAAAACACTGTATCCGGCATTACGTATCGGTTACCTGGTGGTGCCTAAAAACCTGAAAACCGAATTACGTACCGCGGCCGCAGAACTGTACCGGGGGGGGCATTTAATTATTCAGCGGGCTATCTCTGAATTTATCAGCCAGGGGCATTATGCGGCCCATATCCGCCGTATGCGCCTGCTGTACAACCAGCGACGTAAATTTTTACTCAGTCTGATACAACGTTATCTCGGAGAAATGTTTATGCCCCGTTATACCCATGATGCAGGGCTGCATCTGGTTATGACTCTGCCGGATAAAAGTGATGATGTGGCGATTGCCCGCGATGCGTTATATAAAGGCGTCAGTGTCCGGCCATTATCGCAATATTATATGCAACGGCAGAAAAGACGAGGGTTACTGCTGGGCTATGCCTGCGTTAATGAACAGCAAATTTTTACCGCGTTTAACCTGTTACGTCAGTGTCTGATTAACGCCGGTCTTTGCCGTCTGCGGCCAGCCGCACAGAATGAGGAATAAACGTGCCCTGCCGGCAGGCAGGGCACGCAGAAATTAGCGACGGTTACGCCATACGGTCTGAATATTACAGAACTCATGCAAACCAAAATGGTTTAATTCACGACCGTAGCCGCTTTTCTTCACCCCGCCGATGGTCACACGCGGATCGGAAGCTCCGTAGCCATTAATAAACACTGCACCGGTTTCGAGGCTATCAGCAAAGTGATCGGCCAGTGCTTCATCGGCTGTCCATACCGTCGCACTTAGACCAAACTCGCTGTTATTTGCCAGCGCCAGCGCATGCTCTGCGTCCCGGGCCACGGTCAGGGCAGCCACCGGGCCAAAAATTTCTTCCCGGAACGCGGTCATCTGTTCACTGACATCAGCCAGAATAGTTGGCGCATAGTAATTGCCTGTTCCGGCAATTTTTTCACCGCCACACACCAGCCGGGCCCCCTGTTTCAAAGTATCCTGCACCTGCTGGTGTAACTCATCACGCAGGTCAAAGCGTGCCATCGGCCCCAGATAGGTTGTTTCATCCAGAGGGTCTCCGATTTTCAGTGCCTGTACTGCCGCGGTAAACCGGGTTTCGAACTCTTCAGCTACCGGCGCTTCAATAATGAAGCGTTTGGCAGCCATACATACTTGTCCGGTATTCTGATAACGGCCGGCGACCGCCGCTTTTACTGCTTCATCCAGGTCCGCATCGGCCAGTACGATAAAGGGATCGGAACCCCCCAGCTCCAGGACACTCTTCTTCAGTGCAGCCCCCGCCTGAGTGGCAATCGCCGCCCCCGCTCTGACACTGCCGGTCACGGCAACCGCAGCGACACGAGGGTCTTTAATCAACTGAGAAACACCGTCGTTATCCACATTCAGCAGCTCAAACGTACCTTGCGGAAAGCCGACCGAATTCATGACTTCCTGCAGTAAGGTGGCACATCCCATCACATTCGGTGCATGCTTAAGCACATAAGTATTACCGGCCAGCAGCATACCGGCGGCCCCCCGCAATACCTGCCAGTAAGGGAAGTTCCACGGCATTACCGCCAGAATAGTTCCCAGGGGACGAAACTCCTGCCAGGCTTGCTGGTTTTCGACCTGAGTTGGCTGTGCTGCCAGTACCGCCGGGCCATTATCCGCATACCATTCGCAAACCTGAGCACATTTATTCACTTCCGCCCGCGCCTGAACAACAGGCTTACCCATTTCCAGAGTCATCATCTGCGCCAGGGCTTCACAGCGTTCACGCAGCCGTGTCGCCAGAGTGCGTAATACTGTCACCCTGGTTTCCATCGGCGTGACTCGCCACACTTTTAAAGCATCTGCACTGCGTTGCAGGCTGCTTTCGATATCAGCGCTGCCCTGAAACGGGTAACGGGCCAGCTCTTCGCCGGTAGCAGGGTTAACAGAGATCGCATAATCGGTCATAAAACATCCTTACAACGGGTTAAAGAAGTATACTGACTACCATACGCCCTGTGATTAATGAATTAAAATGAATATTCATAACGAAGTTGATTATAAAAAATGAATAACCTGGCTACAGTTTCTATCACTCTGTCAGCCGTAAAACAGCTCCCGGTGAGTGACTGCCACACCAAAAGACCATAAAAGTATTGTGCTTTAATTATAATTACGCTCGGAAATCATAAACTGAACGAACCCGAAACAATGATAAAAATAACTGTTTGTCTGTTAACCTTTAACTCTGCACGTACCCTGAAGCAGGTTATACCTCCGGCGTTAACCATCGCCGATCAAATCGTGGTACTTGATTCCGGCAGCAGTGATGAAACCACCGACATCTGCAGTCACTATGGTATTGAAGCGCACTATAGTCCGTATGAAATGCATGGCCAGCAGATGAATAAGGCCATTGCCCTGGCAGAACATGACTGGGTATTTTGCCTCGACAGTGATGAGGTCCTCGACCGGCAGACTCTGGATTTTATTATGCGACTGAAAGCGGCCCCGGCAGAGCCGGCAGCCGATCAGGCATGGCGAATTTCCCGTTACTGGTACGTATTAGGCAAACAGGTAAAAACTATCTATCCGGTCGCGTCTCCCGACTATCCGGTACGCCTGTTTAACCGGCGTGTGGCAAAGTTTAATCACCGGCCGGTAGACGATGAAGTTACCGGGGAAAGCCACAGTGAGATTATCCCCGGACATGTCCGCCATGATACGTTCTATTCGCTTCATGAAATGTTCGCCAAGATGAACTGCTATACCACCCGGCTGATTAAATATCAGCGGATCCGCCCTTCACTGGCCCGCGGTGTTATCAGTGCCATCGGCGCTTTTTTTAAATGGTATCTGCTGAATGGCAGCTGGCGGCTGGGTAAAGTCGGGTTGGCTACCGGGATCTATGCCACCCTGTACAGCTTTATGAAATATTTTAAAGCCTGGTATCAGCACGGTAATAAATAATTCTGTCACAGCCCGTCCGCAACAATACCGGACGGGCTGTTTACCCGGAAAAATTAATGCGGATCCCGGGGAGGGTTTTCGCCGTTATCCGGCTCCGCAGGATGTTCTCCGTCAGCAGCCTCTTCCTCCGGTAGATTTACCATCGTATTCTGAATATCCTGTTCATCAATCACCGGGTTAAGTGCAGCCGCCAGTGGTGAACTCACCAGACCATCGGTTAATGGCACATGGGGCACCTGATTTTCCTGATCCGCTGCCAAATGCGGTTCCCGGACACGGGTTAACACAATAATGACCGCACAGCAGACCGCAAAAAACAGGTACAACATATTGCCGCCCAGTGGCTGCATCACCGCCCCGGTCAGTAGCGGCCCGATACTGGCGCCGATACCGTACGACATCAGCAGACAGGCCGTCAGCGATACCCGACGTTCGGCAATGATCCGGTCATTTGCCAGCGCAACCGCCAGCGGATATAACGCAAACTGCATCATGCTGGCAATAAAAGCGATGCCCAGCACCATGCTAAAACTGACATGTTTCAGCACTGCCAGCGGTAATGAGGCCAGCAGAAATAAAATGGCAGTAAAGAACAGTAACCGCTGCCGGTCATAACGGTCAGATAACCAGCTTAACGGGAACTGAACCACCAGCCCGGCAAAAATGGTTGCCGCCATAAATACGCCGATCTGTGAAGTCGAAAAGCCCATCTGACTGGCATACACTGGCGCCATACCATAGAAGGCCCCGGTCGCCATACCGGTCAGTAGGGTGATCACCAGGATCTTAGGAATCGCTTTCAGAAAATACCCCAGTTCAAGGGGAGCAGGCGACATGGGATGGACTTTAGTGCGGGTCGTCAGGGAGATAGGTACCAGGCATAATGCGAAACACAGAGCCACAATCAACAGAGGCAGGATACCAAACCCTGATTGCAGGGTAAGTATGATCTGTCCTGCGGACAACCCCAGGTAGGTGGCAACCATATACAGCCCGAAAATAACACCACGTTGTTCTGATTCAGCCTGATCATTCAGCCAGCTTTCCAGCACCATATACTGGCTCATCATGCACAGACCAATAATAAACCGCAGCACGATCCAAACGGGGATGTAATCATTGAGGCAGTGACCGATCACTGATGCAGTAATAATCCCTGCACAAGCCACATAGGCCCGGATGTGCCCTACCCTGGCAATCAGGTTATGGCCGACTTTTCCGCCGACCACCAGACCAATATAGTGGGCAGCGGTAATCAGACCAATCACGGTGCCACTGACATTCTGATGTGCCAGCCGTAATGAGACATAGGTTGTCAGTAAGCCGGAGCCCAGTAGCATCAGAAGTGTGGTGGTATATAGCGGCAGAAAGGTATTCAGAATTCTTTGCATTACATCTCCCTGAGAATAAAACCTCACCGGGTAAATGAATAACGTCCGAAAAACATGCGGTCCGGCCTGACCCGTTGTACTGCGGGGCAGGCCGGTGCAGGGGTGCCCCCTGCGCTTCAATCATCCTTACAGATGTGGAAAATTGATATGATTGCCGGGCGCTTCCCGATGTAAATGAATAAAGTTCAGGTGGCGTTCATATTGATCAAGGATATCAATGATCACCTGTTCTTTACTGTAGTCCATCAAATCGTTCCCCTGGCTACCTTCAAGTAAAAAAGTTTCCAGTCGATAGTAGGTGGACTTACCACTTCTGGCACGGTAAGTGAAGCCGGGGACAGAGTATTTCTGTGGCCAGATTTGATACATAAAGTTCTGCTCTTCGCCCAGATTCACCGTCAGTGCCAGATGCCCCAGGTCTTCACCTTCTTCCGCAGGCAGGTTTTCCAGCGTTACCTGAGCACCACGATACTCCAGCTCCTTCGCCACTTCCTGCATTGCGGGGTAACAGGTTTTATCCAGCATTTCACGGGTATAGGCCGTGCCGGGGTAGTTCATCAGCCGCGACAAGCGTTTTTTCCAGCTGCGGCGATCATTGGCTGTCGCCAGATACGGAGCCGTATCCCGGCTGGCACTGACTCTGCGGTAGTCTTCAACTTTCAGTGATTTATATAAGCCAGCCATCACAAAGAACATCACAAAACTGAACGGCAGCCCCATAATCACCGTCGTGCTTTGTAACGCAGAAATACCATTCGTCATCAGCATTCCCAGCGTCAGTACTCCGATAACTACCGACCAGAAGATACGGATCCAGTTGGGTGCATCGCTGTTAATATCTTTCAGGCGTGAAGTAAAGTTCCCCAGCACCAGTGCCCCGGAATCAGCCGAAGTTACATAGAACAGCAGACCGGTGATGGTTGCCACCGAAGCACTGAGCGTAAAGGCCGGGTACTGAGCCAGCAGGTTATAGAAACCACGTTCCGGATGGGCCATAACATCCATAGCGAACTGAACATTGCCATGAATAATCTGATACAAGGCAGCATTACCAAACACCGATAGCCACAGCAGGGTAAAAGCGAACGGGATAATCAGAGTCCCCAGGACAAACTCCCGGATAGTACGGCCACGTGAAATTCGCGCCAGAAACAGGCCGACAAACGGTGACCAGGCAACCCACCAGGCCCAGAAAAACAGGGTCCAGGTATTCATCCACTGGGTCGGGCGATCAAAGGCAAAGGTGTTCAGCGTCATGCCCATAAAGCGATTAATGTAATCACCGACATTCAGTACCAGTGCATTCAGCAGGAATTCCGTATTTCCAAAAAACAGCACGAAGATAATCAGACCTAATGCCAGCAACACATTCAGTTCCGACAGCATCCTGATGCCTTTATCCACCCCGGAGGTGACTGAAATCGTCGCAATAACTACCGATAATACAATCAGAGCCGCTTTTGCGCCCAGGCTGTCGGGAATATGGAACAGAACATTCAGGCCGTAGTTCAGCTGAACCACGCCGATCCCCAGCGTCGTGGCGATACCGAAAATTGTCCCGATCACCGCAGCAATATCTACCGTATGACCAATAGGCCCGTTAATTCTTTTACCAAAAATCGGGTACAGCGCCGAGCGGATCGTCAACGGCAGATTATAACGATAACTAAAGTAGCCGAGGGCTATCCCCATCAGGGCATACATCGACCAGCCAGTCATCCCGTAGTGGAATAATGTCCAGACCATCGCCTGGCGTGCAGCTTCCAGGGTTTGTCCTGAGCCTTCCGGCGGCTGCATATATTGTGTGACTGGTTCAGCAACCGAGAAAAACATCAGGTCGATACCAATCCCTGCCGCAAACAGCATCGCAGCCCAGCTGGGCAGACTGAATTCAGGTTTTGACTGCTCAGGCCCCAGTTTAATCGTCCCGAAACGGGACACAGCCATAAACAACACAAACACAATATACAGTGTCGCCGCCAGCATGTAATACCAGCCAAAAGTTGCTGATACCCAGTCTACGGCTGACTGGATAATTTTCGCGGAGGTGTCACTGTAGAAAAACGTCATCAGAGAAAACAACAAAATCAGCCCCGCGGAGGTATAGAACACCACAGGGTTGATTTTGTCTTTTTCGCTGGCAGGTGGGTTACCCATTAGTTACCTCTGTTTAACTTCACGATGAGATTAACAACAATATCACGGCACCTCCCTGCCCCGTGTCAATCTTTACAGGCGGTCTGGCCGTATCGCCTCACGCTGTATCTGACCAATTATTTATTTTAAATAACAATAACTTATATAATTTCAGTGCGGTAATCCCTGGCTGAAAAGCCGTACCGCATGACCACAAGCATAACAATTTCTGTTTTTATATTGAACATTCAATCAAAAAAAGTTTTAATGGTTCATATCAAAGTGTCGGGGAGTAAAGGGGATGCCTAAAGTCGGTATGCAGCCCATTCGTCGGCGTCAGCTTATTGACGCCACACTGGAAACCATTAATGAAGTCGGGTTGCATTATGCCACTATCGCGCAGATAGCCAGACGTGCAGGCGTATCTACCGGGATCATCAGCCACTACTTCGGAGACAAAAACGGACTGCTGGAAGCAGCCATGCGGGATATTACCACCCAGTTGCGTACTGCTATCCTCCGCCGCCTGCGGGGATTGCCAGAGACAGACACCCGCGCCCGGCTGTCCGCCATCGTCGATGGCAATTTTGACGATACCCAGGTACACAGTGCGGCAATGAAAGCCTGGCTGGATTTTTGGGCCAGCAGCATGCATCAGCCAATGCTGAACCGGCTGCAGGTTGCCAGCAGCCGCCGTCTCCTGTCGACACTGACCGCTGAATTCCGCCGCGAACTGCCAGCTGAGCAGGCAAGAATTGCCGGTTATGGATTATCAGCACTTATTGACGGGCTCTGGTTACGTGCTGCCCTGAGCGGTCAGCCTTTTGATCTGGCTGTCGCTAAAAAGCTTACGACCGACTTTATTTGTCAGCAACTGGCAAAGACTCAATCAACTGACGGAGAATAAACTATGTCCCGATTCGAAGAACAGTTCCTGTACATTAACGGAGCCCGCGTGCCCGCACAGAGCGGTTCCAAGTTTCAGACAGTGAACCCCGCCAATGGTGAAATTCTGGCTGACGTCCATGAAGCGGGTCAGCAGGATGTTGATCTGGCCGTTGCCTCTGCCCGTAAAGGTCAGAAAATATGGGCCGCAATGACCGCAATGGAACGTTCGCGGATCCTGCGCAAAGCAGTGGATCTGTTACGCGAACGTAACGACGAGCTGGCGGCTCTCGAAACGCTGGATACCGGAAAGCCCCTGAGCGAAACGCTGGCTGTGGATATTGTTACAGGTGCCGATGTACTGGAATATTACGCCGGACTGGCACCGAGCCTGGAAGGCCAGCAAATTCCGCTGCGCGACACCTCTTTTGTCTATACCCGCCGTGAGCCGCTGGGTGTGGTCGCCGGTATCGGTGCCTGGAATTACCCGATTCAGATAGCATTATGGAAATCAGCACCTGCCCTGGCGGCCGGTAATGCAATGATTTTTAAGCCCAGCGAAGTCACTCCCCTGACTGCACTGAAACTGGCAGAAATCTATACGGAAGCCGGTGTTCCTGACGGGGTATTTAACGTACTGCCGGGTACCGGTGCTGTCACCGGTCAGGCCCTGACCGAACATACCGGCATCGACAAAGTGTCATTTACCGGCGGCGTAGTCAGCGGCCGTAAAGTGATGGCTAATGCCGCAGGCTCAACCCTGAAAGAAGTGACCATGGAACTCGGCGGCAAATCGCCGCTGGTGATCTGTGATGATGCCGATCTGGACCTGGCGGCCGATATCGCCATGATGGCTAACTTCTATAGTTCAGGCCAGGTCTGTACTAACGGTACCCGGGTTTTTGTGCCCGCTACGCTGAAAACCGCGTTTGAAGAAAAAATTCTGGTCCGTGTTGCACGTATCCGAGCCGGATCACCTGATGATCCACAGACTAACTTTGGCCCGCTGGTCAGCTTTGCTCACCGCGATAATGTCATGCGTTTTATCCGTTCCGGTATTGAGAGCGGCGCACGTTTACTGGCCGGTGGCCAGCAAATGACGGCTGCGGGCTTTGAAAACGGTGCCTGGGTCGAACCTACTGTCTTTACCGACTGCCACGATGACATGGAGATCGTCCGCGAAGAAATTTTTGGCCCGGTGATGTCAATTCTCAGTTATGAGAGTGAAGAAGAGGTTATCCGCCGCGCCAATGATACAGACTTTGGCCTGGCGGCAGGTGTGGTTACTCCGTCTCTGAACCGTGCCCACCGCATTATCCACCAGCTGGAAGCCGGTATTTGCTGGATAAATAGCTGGGGAGAATCTCCTGCCGAGATGCCTGTCGGGGGTTATAAGCATTCAGGGATCGGCCGCGAAAACGGTCAAATGACACTGCAAAGTTACACCCGGGTGAAATCTGTTCAGGTCGAACTGGAAACCTTCCAGTCCGTATTTTAAACATCTAACCTGAGGAATAATGATGGAATTTGATTATATTATTATCGGAGCCGGCTCTGCCGGCAACGTCCTGGCGACCCGCCTGACCGAAGACAGTAACGTCAGCGTATTACTGCTGGAAGCCGGCGGTCCTGATTACCGTGCCGATTTCCGCACCCAGATGCCTGCGGCCCTGGCTTACCCTCTGCAGGGGAAACGCTATAACTGGGCCTACGAGACCGAACCAGAGCCACATATGAACAACCGCCGTATGGAATGCGGACGCGGTAAAGGACTGGGCGGTTCGTCGCTGATCAACGGTATGTGTTATATCCGTGGTAATGCCATGGATCTGGATAACTGGGCCAAAGCGCCGGGGCTGGAAAACTGGACCTATGCCGATTGCCTGCCTTATTACCGTAAAGCAGAAACCCGTGATATCGGACCTAATGATTACCATGGCGGTGAGGGTCCGGTCAGTGTCAGCACCCCGAAAGCCGATAAAAACCCGCTGTTTGATGCAATGGTGGAGGCCGGTGTACAGGCAGGTTACCCGCGTACTGATGATCTGAACGGCTACCAGCAGGAAGGCTTCGGCCCGATGGACCGGACCGTCACCAAGAACGGCCGCCGTTCCAGTACCGCACGTGGTTATCTGGACCAGGCAAAATCACGCAGTAACCTGACAATTGTTACTCATGCCACCACCGACCGGATTGTGTTCGAAGGCAAACGGGCTGTCGGTGTCGAGTATTTACAGGGCAACAACAGTACGCCGGTCAAAGCCACTGCCCGTAAAGAAGTGCTGCTGTCAGCAGGTGCTATTGCTTCACCGCAGATTTTACAGCGTTCCGGGGTTGGCCCGGCATCCTTATTGCAGAAATTTTCAATCCCGCTGGTACATGATTTACCGGGAGTCGGTGAGAATTTACAGGATCACCTGGAAATGTATCTGCAATACGAATGTAAAGAACCGGTCTCACTTTATCCGGCGCTGAAATGGTGGAACCAGCCGAAAATTGGTGCTGAATGGATGTTTAATGGTACAGGTATCGGTGCCAGTAACCAGTTTGAGGCCGGTGGTTTTATCCGAAGCCGCAAAGAATTTGACTGGCCGAATATTCAGTATCACTTTCTGCCGGTAGCGATTAATTATAATGGTACCAATGCGATTGAAGCACACGGGTTCCAGTGCCATGTCGGGTCAATGCGTTCCCCAAGTCGTGGCCGTGTACAGCTGAAATCACGCGACCCGCATCAGCACCCGTCAATTCTGTTTAACTATATGGCCCATAAACAGGACTGGCAGGAATTCCGTGACTGTATCCGCCTGACGCGGGAGATTATCAATCAGCCGGCGCTGGATAAATATCGCGGGAAAGAACTGAGTCCGGGCATGGACTGCCAGAGTGATGAACAGCTGGATGAATTTGTCCGTAATCATGCAGAAACGGCTTATCACCCTTGCGGTACCTGTAAAATGGGTAACGACGAGATGGCAGTTGTCGACGCTGAAGGGCGGGTTCACGGACTGCAGGGACTTCGGGTCGTGGATGCCTCTATTATGCCGGAAATTATCACCGGTAACCTGAATGCCACCACCATCATGATTGGCGAAAAAATGGCCGACATTATTCGTGGTCGCCAGCCATTAGCCCGCAGCACCGCGCCTTATTATGTTGCCGGTGATGCACCGGTTCGTACCGAGCCGCTTCGCAAATAACTCCATGTTTTAAAATGGATTACTGCCTGTAATACTCAGACCCGCGGGCCGGAAATAATTTATCCGGCCCGCACCTTTCAGATTTTACCGTTATCCTGCGCTCTGTCCCCTGACAGCTCTCCGGAACCTGCCCATGATGTTGTTCAGGCTGGTAGTAACTTTGTAACAAAACAATAATACGAATGAACATGATAACAATTGTCATTACAATAACTGGCTAGCCAGCGGCCTGATGATGGTTCAGACATCAGCCTGCTGCCCTGCTCACACCGCAGCTATTCTGCGGCCTTCTCTCTGGGATATATCACTATGATGAAAAAAATTACCGGTCTGCTGAGCAAGCAGGAAGTCGCACTGATGCAGGAAAAATTATCCGCCTGTCACTGGATAGATGGCCGGGTAACGACCGGGGCTCAGGGTTCGCAGGTGAAAGCCAATCAGCAGGTGGATACGGGCAGTGCCGAGTGGCAGGAGCTGCAACAGTATTTACTGACCAGACTGAACAGCCACCCGCAATTTTTTTCGGCAACGCTGCCGGTCAATATCTCCAGCCCGCTGTTTAACCGTTATACTGACGGCGGCACCTACGGTTTTCATGTGGATGGTGCTGTCAGGCGTGAAGGTAACGACTGGCTGAGAACTGATATTTCCGCCACCCTGTTTTTGTCTGAACCGGACAGCTATCAGGGCGGAGAGCTGATTATCCGTGATACTTATGGGCAGCACAGCGTGAAACTGCCCGCCGGTGATATGATCCTCTACCCTTCCAGTAGCCTGCATTGCGTTACACCGGTCACTGAGGGCGAGCGACTGGCGTCATTCATGTGGATCCAGTCAATGATCCGTGACGATAAAAAGCGCGCAATGCTGATTTCTCTGGACGAAAATATCCAGACCCTGAATCAACAACCACAGTCTGCTGATGTCAGTATGTCACTGCTTAACCTCTACCATAATCTGCTGCGGGAATGGAGTGGCCAGTAAACAGCCACCCGCAACGGATAAAGGCCGTTAACTGCCGGTCCGGCAGTGGCGGAGGCTGTTGTCACTATCCTCTGCATGTTATGTTGTTACTTTGTTCCAGGTGATCAGGCAGACCAGAATGACAAAACAACGGGTAGGAATTATTTTTGGCGGCAAATCCGCCGAGCATCAGGTATCTCTGCAATCCGCGAAGAATATTATTGATGCAATTGATAAAACAAAATTTGAAGTTGTGCTTCTGGGAATAGATAAGCAGGGACACTGGCAGATTAATCAGCAGTCTGATTTTCTGCTTAATGCCCATGATCCGCAGCATATTGCGCTGAATAAGTCGGCTCAGCAGATAGCTCTGATCCCCGGTCAGGCGCAACAGCAACTGATAGAACACCGTCAGGCGACACCGGTGCCGCAGGTCGATGTTATCTTCCCTATTGTCCACGGCACGCTCGGTGAAGACGGTTCATTACAGGGACTGTTGCGTATGGCAAACCTGCCATTCGTCGGCTCCGGAGTCCTCGGTTCTGCCGTCAGTATGGATAAAGACGTCACGAAGCGTCTGTTACGCGATGCCGGCCTGCAGGTAGCACCTTTTATCAGTCTGGCCTCTTCAGAACTGGAAAAATTCAGCCCGGCGCAAGCCATCGGGACACTCGGACTGCCGCTGTTTGTCAAACCGGCAAACCAGGGCTCATCAGTCGGCGTCAGTAAAGTACATACGGCTGATGAACTGCTGCCCGCATTGCATGACGCTTTCCGCTATGACCGTAAGGTGCTTATCGAAACGGCGATTACCGGCCGTGAGATTGAATGTGCTGTATTAGGTAATGATCATCCGCAAGCCAGTCACTGCGGCGAAATCGTTCTCAGCGATGAGTTCTATTCCTATCAGACCAAATACATTAACGAAAAGGGCGCACAGGTGGTCGTGCCAGCAGAGCTGGACCCAGGCACAGAACAACATATCCGCCAGGTGGCATTACAGGCTTTCCGGGCACTGGAATGTTGCGGTATGGCGCGGGTCGATGTCTTCCTGACCGCGGATAATCAGGTCATTATTAACGAAGTTAATACACTGCCGGGCTTTACCAATATCAGTATGTATCCAAAACTCTGGCATGCCAGTGGTCTGGGATACAGTGAACTGATCACCCGACTGATCGGGCTGGCCTGCGAACGCCATCAGCAAGACCAGCAGATGATGGCTGCCTTCGATCACTAAACGCCGTGTAGCACCCGCCCGCCACTATACCGTCCGGGCGGGTGATATCCGGTTGCGGCCATTGCGTTTTGAAACATACAAATTGCGGTCAGCAATACTTAGCAGCCGGTTCATTACCGGTATCCAGCTTTGATCATCCGCGCCGGCTATGTCGCGGGCAACCCCGATACTGACGGATACCGGCACGGCTTTTCCCTGAATAATACAGGGCGTATCCGCCACAGTACGGCGGATATTTTCGGCGAAACCGTATAATTGCTCAGTATCAGCGTCAAATAATACGATAGCAAACTCTTCTCCGCCAAAACGGGAAACCCTGTGCCGGGAACCGGTCAATACCACCAGCCGCTGGCTTATTTCCTGTAATACACGGTCACCTTCATCATGGCCATAGGTGTCATTAATAGATTTAAAAAAATCGATATCCAGCAGAATCAGTCCCATAGCTCTGTCTGCCGACAAAGGCTCACGACTGAGGCTGTCAAATAACCCGGCACGGGACAGTAACCGGGTCAGGAAATCGTAATTCGCCCGCACAGATAGCTGCTGATTCAGCGACCGGACAGACTCCATCCCCACAGCAACCATATACGGTGTTAATGCCAGTGCAGCAATTCCCAGCCTGACGGAAATCAATGCGGGTATTTCTGACGGCAAAAATCCGGAACCGGTACTGATGAGATCCGTATAAATTAATACGATTTCGGTCATCCCGATAATGCAGGTAATCAGACAGGTAGCCGTTACCGGCAGTACCAACGCGCACCAGATCAAACCGGGCAGAGGCAACGGCAGGCTGCCCGGGCCTCCGGAGATCACCGCAAAGAGCAGCAGGACGGTAACAGCAATTACCGGAAAAACAGACGTCAGACGTAACCGGGCGGTGCTTTTGCTGCCGATACTTAAAAATAGCGGCAGTAATAATAATCCGGTCGAGAACTGTTCACTGCTCCATTCTCCGATGACGTTTAACAGACCGGCAGTGCTGTCACAGGACGGAGAAATAAATGCCCACCAGCTGCCGGAGAGTATTGCCGACAGCAGACAGACGGGAAAAATAAGCATCACACTGCGGATATTCTCTTTACCGGCCTCAGGTGTCATCAGCCTGCTCAGCAGAATACTGGTCACACTAATAAAAATAAGATTAGCCAGATTAATTGCGAATGCCTGCACACCCTGGCCGGACATATACAGGTCATAAACCACCATTCCGCTGTAACAAAACAGGTAATTCAGCGGAGTATTCAAAAATGGCTTACGAATAAATAACCCGGTGATTACCGCATTTGTCACCCAGAACAGAGAAAGTGCCTGCGGCAAGCGCAGATAACTGTTTATGACCGCCAGTACCGCACTTAAGCACAGCAGCAAAATGCCATTGCGGATAATTGTTTTTTCGCTAAAAATCCGGACCACCATTACTTAATACTCCGCACTGCTTGTTCAGGCGTCAGTCACATAAGTGAACGTTATCATTCCGTATCAGGACAGGTCAGACAGGTACCATACCGGAAGGCTGAAATATAGCGGGTAGCTCAGAAAAAATAACTTTCCTGAGTGAATTATTTATTCCTGAATGTTGATTTCGCGGGTAATCACGGCCTGTGATTATTTCCGGTAATTACGCGCTGATATTTCAGCGCGTACAGATGGTCCTTATTCATAACCGCGCGTATTCTGACAAAATAGCGGCAAATAACAAACAACAATTAATAAAATTAATGTCATTAAATGCGATAGCCGGTCAGTGAGCGCGGATTACTGGCCGTTCCAGGCCCGTAAATTCTGTTCTCTGACCTGTATTTTCTGCTGAGCAGATAACTGGTTGTAGCCGTCGGCCAGACCACTCTCCCAGTCGCCGTATTGCGGATTCGGCAGAATAATGAACTTCGTTCCGAACAGGGCATGATTATTGCTGACAAATTCACGGCGCTGAGCGTTATCTTTATGCCAGCTGGCTCCGCCAAAATCATTCAGGTTATCACCAATATACAAAACAACATTGGCCCCTGATTGCCGAATCTCATCAAAACGCGCCTGCTTATTAGAGGTGGTCGTACTCAGACGAAGGGTATTGTTACTGACCCCGGGGAAACCTAATGCGGTCAGGTTATCCACAGTGGCCTGATAATCTTTCTGATCCCGGTTCGATACGTAGAACACCGTACCGCCGTGACTGTCAACATAACGGGCAAATTCGACTGCCCCCGGTACTGCCCGTGCCTGCCGCGCCCGTGTCCAGGCAGACCAGCTGGCATCTGTGAAGGGCTGATCATTCTTTGCCTGCCAGGCCTGGTAGGCGCTATTATCCAGCATTGTTTCATCCAGATCGACAATCACCGCGCCGGGTTTTCCGCTTTCAGAGACTGCATTATCAAACGCCTGAGTCGCGACATTAAATGCCTGCCATGTCAGCGCCTGATATTCCCCGGACTGCTGAGTCCAGTTGATGGCTGCCACTGTCTGGTCATTGAGCCGCTGTTGCGCATTTTCGGCACAACCGGTCAGACCAAGAATGAAGACGGCAGGTAATGCCATAAGCCAGCGTTTTTGCATCATATATCCTCTGGTTAAATCAGATTTATCAGTAGTTGACCCCAGGATAACTATCGCAGTATCGTCATCCTGAATGCAACTCCGGAAGCCACTTCGACACAGGAAACAGCAATGTCCCGTTCTGCTGCTGCCGTTACCCGCTCGCCTTTACTTGACTCACTCGGCTGGGTCAGCCACCAGTTTATGCCGGCAGGTATCCGCCCCCCGGCAGATGCTGCTTACGGGATTCAGCGCCATAGCGCCACCGTACTCTGTGCAGAAGATAATTTCCCGCCACAGCAAGTGGTCTCAGACGGTCTGATCAGTCGTGGCCGGCAGCCGGCAGCCGTATATACCGCAGACTGCTTACCGGTACTGATTGCCTCACCGCAGACCCGTCAGGTAGCGGCAGTGCATGCTGGTCTGAAAGGCACGCTGGCCGGTATACTGCAACAAGCTGTCCGGCGGCTGTGCGATAAAGGGGCCAGTAGCAGCAGCCTGTATATAGCCATCGGTCCGGCAATCGGCCCCTGTTGCTATCAGCTTGGACGGCCGGTGTTAACAGAGATAGAACAATGCTGCGGGTTTTCCGGCCCCTGTTATGACTATCCCGGGGATAACCCGCGGGCCGTCCGGCCCTGTGCCCCGCAAAGCTACCCCGCTGTCTGGCTGGATTTACCGGCACTGGCCAGCCAGATACTGGCCTGCGAAGGTGTCCCGCCGGAACAAATCGATAATCTGCACTGTTGCACTTATTGTATGGCAGAAGACGGTGCCAGTTTCCGGCGAAATACTCACACCGGCGAAGGCTACCAGCTGCGTTTTTCATGGATAGCCAATAATACAGCTCCGCAGGCCGCGGAGACTCAAGGCCAATAGTCTGATTGACGGAGGGTAAACACAGGATAAACATCATTGCGCGGGAGCGGTTGGCCGGTCATCATCCGGCCGGAGGACAGACCGTGTTGGGTCCGGCATTATCTGAGCGCCCTGCACCGCCTGTGGACTTCTGCAGCGATACCCACTGGCGATGCAGGGGCGCGGAAATAACAGCTTAGCGCAGCTTAACAGACCTCAATACCACAAATTTACTGTTGGAAGCCACCAGCTGGCAGTTG
This sequence comes from Tatumella sp. JGM130, assembly GCF_018257525.1. Lineage (NCBI taxonomy): Bacteria > Pseudomonadati > Pseudomonadota > Gammaproteobacteria > Enterobacterales > Erwiniaceae > Tatumella > Tatumella sp. JGM130. The sequence goes on from NZ_JAERJS010000003.1 coordinate 119,738, forward strand.
CCGAACAGCTTTTTCAGTTTACGCTGATGGTCGAGGTGACGGTTAGCCACTACCCGGAACTCCCCTCCGTGTTGCAGACAACGGAAAGCGTCGCGGAACATTTGCCATGCCACGTGATCTGTCACCGCATTCTGCTGATGAAACGGCGGGTTACAGAGTACAGCCGCATAACTGTCAGCAGAGAATCCGCTCAGAGCATTATTGACCGTGAAATGGCAGCGAGACAAATCTTCAGGCAGATTCTGTTCGATGGTTAACCGGGCAGAAGCTACCGCCATCATTGATTCATCCACAAAATGGATAGCCGCATCAGGGTTATGGGTCAGTGCTGTCAGCCCGATGACTCCGTTACCGCAACCAAGGTCAATAATATCCCCTTCCAGATTACGTGGTAAGTGGCGCATAAAAAAGCGCGCACCAATATCCAGAGACTGGCGGGAGAATACATTGGCATGGTTATGGATAGTGTAAGGGGTCCCCTCCAGCGGCCAGCGCTCAATCAAATCGCGTGCGGTCAGTGTATCAACCGTACGCTGGCTGAAAATTAAACGTGCTTTCTTTTTCGCCAGTGACGTTTTGGTCTCGCCGATGATCCGTTCGAATAATCCGAGGGTTGAGTTATGGATATCTTTAACTTTCGCGCCCCCGATAATCACTGTTTCAGCCGTCAACACCGGACGTAAGGACACCAGCTGGTATTCGAGCAACGCCAGAGTTTTAGGCACCTTAATCAGTACCGCAGCCGGTGTTTCTGTCAGCGCCGTCATGCTGCCGAGAAACGTGACCTGACTCTCATCAAGCTGGTTTTCGGCAAGGTTGATTTGCGTCGCCTGCTGACTGTTCAGAGAATCACTGATATGCCATACCCGGCGTCCTGACTGTAACAGGGCGCAGGTCAGCGCACCGAAGTTATCGTTGAATACCGCCACCGGGCCCGGCGGTAATTCCTGCTGTAACAGATATTCATCTGCCGCATCCCAGGCCTGTAAAGCATTATCGTCGCCGGTTCTCGGAAAACGATGCAGGGTAAGTGAAAAATCACTCAGTTCGAATTGGCTCATGATATCTCCGGCACAGGTCTGGGGGTAACGCAGAAAAGGGGCGCAGTATACTGGCTTTACCGGATAAACCCAACCGCAAACACCGTGTTATCGCCACCGTATACCGGCAGCTAGCCTGACCTTTATCAGATAAAAGCGCCAGCTTTACGGATCAGGCTGGTTTTCGTCAGCGCACCAAGAAAGTAACGCTCAGAGTCATCACTCAGCACCGGCAGACGCTCGAGGGTTACCTGTGAGAATGCCTCCCAGCCCTCGCGCAGACTTTTATCCTGACAAATTGTCGGGAAATCGTTATCCATCACAGCCCGGACTGGCGAATCCGTCGTTATTTTCTGGGACAATACGCTGGCGGCAATCTCATGTACCGAAACAACGCCCAGAAAACGTCCGCTTTCGTTAATCACGTAAACATAGCGCTCACGCTTCAGAGAACTGATAGCCAGAGCATCACCGACCGAAGCATCTGGCAATAAAGCAGCCCCCGGAATAATCAGTTCAGCAATGGTGGTGTTATCAAAATCATAACGGGCTTCAGCACGGTTAAAATGGGTAGAGATTAACGGATAAGTCACTGCCGACTGTAACCGGTACGCCACCATCGTCGCCAGTACCGTGGAGATCATCAACGGGAATAGCAAGCTGCTGTTCAGGGTCATTTCCAGTACCATCAGCATCGCCATCAGCGGCGCCTGGCTGATGGCGGCAAGTACCGCGGCCATGCCCATGGCCGCATACAGCCAGCCCTGCTGACTGGCGATGCCCCAGTGTGTGGCCAACAGACTGAACATGGCACCGACTAACGCCCCGATCAGCAAGGAAGGGGTAAACATGCCCCCCACCGCCGAAGATCCCGCTGAACAACAGGTGGCCAGCAGTTTCAGAACCAGTAACATTAATAGCCCCGGAAACAGGTAATGACCACTGAAAATATTGATAATCACTTCATAGCCATTGCCCAGAATATCCGTGGAGCAGATAGCCAGCAGCCCGACAGCGACGCCGCCGGCACCAAGCCGTAATGGCAGACTGCGGATACGGGAAAATTGTTTTTTACTGTAACCCGCAAGAGTAATAAAACCGGCGCCGGTCAGCCCGCACACCAGGCCGATAACAATCACCATCAGGATACTGCTTACACTGACATCAAACCTGACATCTGCCAGCGGGTAGAGCGCAGAGCGATAGCCAAGCAACCACATGGTCATCACCGATGTACCGGAGGCTATCACCAGCGGAATCAGTCGCTGTAATGCCGAAATACCAAAAGCAACCTCGGCCACAAAAATAGCCGATGCCAGCGGCGCATGATATACGGAGGCCAGTCCGGCAGCCGCAGCCATAGCAACAACATCCCCATTTTTCAGGTAAATACGCACCGGCAGGCAACGGGCTATGATACTGCCGCATAACGCTGATAGCTGTACCATCGGCCCCTCTTTTCCGATGGAAGCACCACTGGCAATACTGGCTATTGAAGAAAAGGCGCGAAATAATGAAGTCCGGGTCGGTACCGCGTCCAGCCTGGCATTGAGAACCGCCAGGTAATCGGTACTGACTCTTTGTTTTTTTTCCAGAGCCACCGCATAGCGCAGGAAAAAACCGGCAACCACCCCGCCAGCGCCGACAATCACCGGCCAGAGAAACCATGGCCAGACATGCATTGCCTGCGTGATATCGTCAGTGGTACCAAACAGTAAGCGGTTCAGCCACTCAATGGTATGGCGAAACCCCAGAGTCACCATCGCACCGGCGCATCCGACGGGTATCGCAATCAGCAACGTTGTCCAGCTAAGGACGAATTTACCTTCCTTCACTACAAATCCTGCACACAGGGGGAGAGGCAGTCATCATAAAACTGTCAGCCTCTGCTGGCAATTAATCGCCTTTCCTGTACAGAGCGCGCGCGCACCATCATATTTCAAAATATGTCATACCCTGTATTGCATTTATTACCATTCCGTTTCAGGATAGCGGCAGCAAAGGGGAGTAACTTATAAGCCGGATGATCGTCATTACGTTGTGTATACAACCGGTCACCGGGCAACCAGAAAACATTCTGCGTTGTAAGTGAGACCTTGCCGGAAGGTAAGGTTTGCTTGCAGCGAAAAGGCGGCTGATATCTTCTGATCTCAGCCGTTTTTTTGTAAGGGCAGAATGATGCATAGTATAGGTAATCCGTTTCTCTGGAGTTGTTTCACCGTCATCGTCGTTATTATGCTGGTTATCGACCTTCGGCTGCAGGGCAGCCGTGGCAGTGCAGGGATGTCATTTAAACAGGCCGCATGCTGGTCTGTCGTATGGGTACTGGTTTCCCTGCTGTTCAGTGCCGTACTCTGGGGATACTTACGTACGACTGTCAGTCCTGATATTGCCTCTTCTCAAACGCTGGCCTTTATCACTGGTTATCTGCTGGAAAAAGCACTGGCCGTCGATAATGTTTTCGTCTGGCTGATGTTATTCAGTTATTTTTCTATACCGGCCAGCCTCCGGCAGCGGGTGCTGGTATACGGAGTACTGGGTGCGATAGTACTGCGGACCGCCATGATTTTTGCCGGCAGCTGGCTGGTGAATGAATTCAGCTGGATCCTCTGCCTGTTCGGTGCTTTTCTGGTATTCACCGGCATAAAAATGGCCATCCCGGAAAAAAGTGCCGCCGGCAGTTCAGCTGAAAAACCGCTGGTTAGCTGGCTGAGCCGCCATCTGCGGGTTACCGAAACACTGCAGGGAGAACGCTTTTTTGTGCGCAGGCAGGGTGTGCTGCGGGCTACCCCTTTATTGTTAGTGTTGATCATGGTCGAATTAAGTGATGTGATCTTTGCCGTTGACAGTATTCCGGCCATCTTTGCCGTGACAACTGATCCGTTTATCGTTCTGACATCAAATCTGTTTGCCATACTGGGCCTGCGGGCGATGTATTTTATGCTGTCCGGTATTGCCGAGCGATTTTCATTACTCAAATACGGACTGGCTCTGATCTTGTTATTTATCGGCGTAAAAATGCTGCTGATGGAAATCGTTCATATTCCCGTCACCGTATCCCTGACCGTGATAGCCACCATTCTGCTGCTGACGCTGCTACTCAACCATTGGGTCAATTGCCGGACATCACAAAAGCCATAACAGGACAATATCCCGCAGGGGGGCAGCCATTCCCCTGCAAAAATTATAACTTTCGTCGCCATGCGATATATTAATAAAAATAATGACACTATTCGCGTATTTTACGCTACCGGGTATTCAGACACCGTGAATTTGTGCTTTATTCTGCAGATCTTTTACTTATACTTGCGCGGGCAAACGTCATTTATTCCGAATTAACAAACCACGGAAAAATGATAACATCCTGATAACTAAGTAAATATTATATGACTACAAAAAAGAATAGTTTTTTCAACTGGCTGAAGTCCGGTAATCTTATCGGCCAGATTATTGCGGGTCTGTTAGCCGGTATTTTGCTGGCGATGGTCTCTAAAGATGCCGCTAATGCTGTCGGACTGTTAGGAGAGCTCTTCGTTCATGCTCTGAAAGCGGTTGCCCCTGTGCTGGTGCTGGTGCTGGTGGTCTCCTCGATTGCCAGCCATCGTCATGGTCAGCAGTCAAGTCTCCGGCCGATTATCGTTATGTATCTGCTCAGCGTTTTTTGTGCCTCAGTTGTCGCCGTTGTCGCCAGCTACCACTTCCCGCAATTTATTACCTTGTCACATGCTCATCAGGGAGCCATTCCGCCACGGGGCATTTCCGCCATTTTGCATAGCCTGCTGCTCAGTATGGTGGTTAACCCGCTGGATGCACTGCTGAATGCAAATTATATTGGTATCCTGGTGTGGGGAATTGGTCTGGGGCTGGCGTTTCGCCATAGTAGCGATACCACCCGTCTGATGCTCACTGATTTGTCGTCAGCCATTGGCTGGCTGGTACGCAAAGTCATCCGCTGTGCGCCATTAGGTATTTTTGGTCTGGTGGCATCAATTCTTGCCAGCAGCGGATTCTCAGCCCTGTGGAATTACGCCTCGCTACTGTCATTACTGCTCGGCTGTATGCTGATGATGGCGCTGGTAGTTAACCCGGTGCTGGTCTTCTGGAAAATCCGTCGCAACCCTTACCCGCTGGTCTTTTTGTGCCTGCGGGAAAGCGGAGTAACCGCCTTCTTTACCCGCAGTTCGGCGGCAAATATTCCGGTCAATATGGGCATAGCAAAACGCCTCGGCCTGGATGAAGATACCTACTCCGTATCCATTCCCCTCGGCGCCAATATCAGTATGGCAGGTGCATCAATCACCATTACGGTACTGACGCTTGCCGCCGTACATACCCTGAATATTCCGGTCGATTTTCCGACCGCCATTATGCTGAGCCTGGTCGCATCACTCTGTGCCTGCGGAGCTTCCGGCGTGGCAGGAGGGTCGCTGCTGTTGATCCCGGTCGCATGTAATATGTTTGGTATACCGAATGATACAGCAATGCAGGTAGTGGCTGTCGGCTTCCTGATCAGTGTCCTGCAGGATTCCGCCGAAACGGCCCTGAACTCATCGACTGATATATTATTTACGGCCGCCGTCTGCCAGTCTGAAGCACAAAAAAAAATATTACTGGCTGAACACACCAGATAATATCAGACAGCAGTACAATGATCTCTGACGCGGGGAGAACTTACTGTCATTTTCCCCGCGCCAGAGATGATAAAAAAATGCTATTCCCCGTTCCCTGCCTTCCCTGCTGTCACTTCATGGCCGGTGTGCTTTCCGAAAACCTTATTATGTCAGTCCGTGTAAATATCCTTTTGCAACGGTACCTGCCGGGTAAAACTCTGCGTCAGCATCGTGTTAGCTGTATTGTGAAAACTTATTATTTGTTACACTTACTCTTCCTTTTTTACCCTTCAGCAGGGTAATCACAGGTCGCTGATCAGAAGTTTTAAAGACATTCCGGCAGTTTCTGCGGAATGTATTATCTTTAAGGCTTCTTCCGGGAATGTTAATGATGGTCAGGAACACTTAATGGATACCCTACAAGCCTTACTCCACGCTCTGTGGCAGCAGGATTTTGAAACACTCGCCGATCCTTCCCTGGTCTGGGCTATTTACGGCATTTTGTTTATTATTTTGTTTCTGGAAAACGGTTTGTTACCTGCTGCGTTTTTACCCGGAGACAGTCTGCTGATTCTGGTCGGCGTATTGATTGCTAAAGGTACCATGGACTTTCCTCTGACCCTGTTTATCCTCACCACTGCCGCCAGTCTGGGCTGCTGGGTCAGCTACATTCAGGGCCGATGGCTGGGGAATACGCCGCTGGTACAGAAATGGTTAGCTCATTTACCGGCCCAGTACCATCAACGGGCCCATCGTCTTTTCCACCGCCACGGTTTATCGGCGCTACTGGCCGGACGGTTTATTGCTTTTGTCCGCACTCTGTTACCCACCATTGCCGGTATTTCCGGGCTTAAAAGCGCCCGCTTTCAGTTCTTTAACTGGATAAGTGCATTTCTCTGGGTGCTTATTTTGACAGTCGCCGGCTTCGCTTTAGGTAAAACGCCGCTGTTCCGGAAATACGAAGATCAACTGATGTTCTGTCTGATGCTTCTGCCACTGGTATTACTGGTCTTCGGCCTATTCGGCTCCTTATATATTTTGTGGCGTAAACGTACACAACAAGACCGGAATCCCCGGTAATGCATTCACGTAATGTATTTATCCGTTACCGTCTTGCGGCCTTGCTGGCGATCAGCTGCATCCTGGTTATTACCGGCGTTATTCTTACTTCAGATTTTTTGCAGGAAACACCACAGGTCAGAATTGGCGTTACCTATAAAGGTACCAATCTTCCTGATGGCTTTTTTATTTACCAGCAACTGTCAGCCCGCGGGATCATTATAAAAAGTATTACACCGGAACAGGATATGCTGGTCATTCGTCTCGAAAGCGAAGACCAGCGTCTTGAGGCACAAAAACTCCTCAGGCAGATACTTTCTGATGCCTACACCAGTGTATGAACGGCCGGTCCGGCAACAGATGATTCCGGATCGGCTATTTCATCACCTCCACAACTTTGAACTTTCCAGCAGCTGTATCTATACTCAGATAATCAGATAAAAACAGCCAGATAACTGTCTGTATGCAGGCATTCAGCGCTACTGTCACGGGTGAGGGTAGCACTGAGAAAAACAGTGATGCTGTTATTCCGGGAGCTGCTGAGACTGGCAATCCCGGACGCAGAATAACACCAAACACACAAAAAAAGGTTCAGGGCGACTGGTATTATCGGTTCACAGTGAACAAGGTTACTGAGTCTGTTTTCCCCGCATCTGCGGATTTAACTACTATCTTTCAGAAGGAGTTTCAAATGGCTAATATTCCATCGTCCGAGGATCTGCGTGCTGAACTGGCAACTCTGGCTGATACCCTGGAGGAAGTCCTGAGTGGTGCCAGCGATAAATCAAAAGTTGAAATTGAAAAGCTGCATAAAAAAGCCCGCGCCGCACTCCACAATACCCGTGAAAGCCTCGGTGAGTCCGGACAACATATTGCCAAAACAACCCGCGAGGCGGCACACAAAGCCGATAATTACGTCCACGAAAAACCGTGGCACGGCGTGGGTATCGGTGCTGCTATCGGGGTAGTGTTCGGCATTCTGATTTCACGCCGTTAATTATGGCTACTCACTCGCAGAACGAAGGACCGGCAAAAAGCATTATTACTATCGGTCAGCGAATGGTGACAACCCTTGCCAGTATTGTGGAAACCAGGGTTCGTCTGGCAATTGTCGAGTTAGAGGAGGAAAAAGCTAACCTGATCCAAATGCTGCTGATGGTCGGTTTAACTATGCTTTTTACGGCATTTGGACTGATGAGTCTGATGATCCTCATCATCGTCGCAGTAGGTGCAGAATACCGGCTGATGGCTATCGGTATTACCACCGGGGTACTGTTTGCCCTGGCGCTGATTTTCGGGATCCGGGTATTAGTTAAATCCCGGCAATCAACGTTGTTACGCCATACCCGTAAAGAACTTTCAACTGATCGGGAGCTGCTGGAGGACAGACAGTAATGAGCCGCCGTGATATTGAACGTCGCAGAGACGAATTGCTGGCAGTGATTCAGCAACAACGACTGGACCTTCAGGCCTGTCAACGTGACTGGTGCCAGGCAACCCGCCGCTATGATCAGCTCTGGGTCAGGCTAACGGGCCTGCGTCGTTATATTGCCATTGGCGGCGGGCTGGCTACCCTCTGGTCTTTACGACATCCCGGCTTTGTTGCCCGCTGGGCTAAACGCGGCTTCGGTTTATGGAGCAGTTGGCGAATGATACGTAACAACCTGCCGGGTAAATGATAGCCTGTTTCTCAGCCAGCCTCAGGGCTGGCTGAGCCTTTCACCGGCAACGGTGCGTTATTTATCTCTTTTCTCTCGCAGTTTCCCGCGACACAATAACAGTCTGTTTTACTCTCCGGAGAACATAATGGGAATGCTTACTCAGGGCCAATGGCAGGATGTCTGGTACGACACCAAAGCCAGCGGAGGTAACTTTGTTCGTTCACAATCTCAGTGGCGTCACTGGATCACCCCGCAGGGCGAACCCGGCCCGAGCGGTGACGGCGGATTTCCAGCCGCGAAAAATCGTTACCACCTGTATGTCTCTCTGGCCTGCCCGTGGGCACACCGCACACTGGTTATGCGTCAGCTTAAAGCACTGACGCAGGTTATTTCAGTTTCCGCCGTACATCCTCTGATGCTGGAAAATGGCTGGACCTTCGACCGCAACTTTCCCCATGCAGACGGCGATCCGTTATACGGACTGGAATATTTGTACCAGCTGTACCTGAAAGCTGACCCGCAAGCCACTACCCGAGTGACCGTGCCGGTACTCTGGGATAAATATCGCCAGACCATTGTCAGTAATGAATCTGCCGATATTATGCGAATGCTGAATTCTGCATTCACCGCCTGCGGGGCCAGTGACACGGACTATTATCCGCTATCGCAGCAGAAGCAGATTGATCAGTTAAATGACTGGATTTATTCGCAAATTAATAATGGCGTATACCGTGCCGGGTTTGCCACCACACAGCAGGCCTACGATGATGCAGTCAGTGCTGTATTCGACGGACTGGAGCGTGCTGAGGCAATCCTCGCTGAACGCCGCTACCTGACCGGTAACCAGCTCAGCGAAGCAGACATTCGTCTGTGGACGACACTGATACGGTTTGATGATGTTTATGTCACCCATTTCAAATGTAACCGGAAACGCATCAGTGACTACCCGAACCTCTATGGCTTTCTGCGGGATATTTACCAGCTGCCGGGCATTGCCGACACGGTTAATCTGCCCCATATCTGCCATCATTACTACGCCAGCCACCGGCAGATAAATCCCTCCGGGATCATCCCCGTCGGGCCGGATCATAACTGGTGGTCAGCCCACCATCGGGTTAACCGCTGATCAGGGTTCCCGGCCACAGGCTGTCTGTGGCCGGACTACCATAATGAAGGGGTCTGATATTTTGCCAGCAGCCGCGGGATTTCACGCAATGCCCACGCCTTCGCTTCTCCCATACTGTCACGCCGCCAGGCCATAATAATATTGATCTCATTCCGGTATTCCGGGCTGACCACTTTTAACCGCCCTTCTGCCACATCTTTTTCTATCCATGGCCAGGGCATAGTCGCTACCCCTAGTCCTGCCAGCAATGCTTTACGTTTATCTTCTAATGAACTGACAGTCAGGCGCTGCTGTTTATCCAGTAACTGTACGGTAATGACAGGCCGTTCACGGGCAGTATCCGCTACCGCGATCCCGCGGTATTTTACCCGCGTGACTTCCGAAAGGGGCTCCGGTTCCTGATGAATCGGATGATCAGGACTGGCTACATAGACGCCTGTCATACTGTATAACTTACGGGTATTAATTTCGCTGGAGGTCCGGAAATGCATGGCCGGAGCAATAACAATATCGGCTCTCCCCTGATCCAGCCTTTCCCAGGATCCGGCCAGTACCTCTGTCAGAAGCGAGACCCGGGTATTAGCCTTCTCTGCCAGCCGGTCAACCAGCGGAAACAGATGCTCACAGGGTACCAGTGCTTCGGTAACAATCGTCAGATGAGTTTCCCAGCCACGAGCCAGAGCTTCTGCATCGGTAGTGAGTTTTTCGGCGGCTTCCAGCAGGGCCCGGCCCCGTTCGAGTAACAGTCTGCCGACATTGGTAAATTTGGTGCGATGGCCGGAACGATCAAACAGCACGACATCCAGTTCTTCTTCAAGCTTTTGCATGGTGTAACTGAGAGCCGACGGAACACGGCCCAGTTCATCAGCGGCCGCCGCAAAACTGCCACGACGGTCAATCGCATCCATAACCCGCAGCGCTTCCAGTGTCAGTGCCCGTTCTCTTACCATCAGATTCTCTTTCAGTAAATTTGAATATAGCAGGCAGATTAACTGGCTAACATTCAGCCGTCCAGCCCTTTAAGATAAAAGCACACCATGATTTACAGGAAGAAATATGTTAACTCTCCGGTCAGCAAAAAAATGCGGCACTGCCGATTATGGCTGGCTGAAAGCCAGATACAGTTTCTCCTTCGGCCATTACTTTGACCCGGCGCTGATGGGATTCAGCTACCTGCAGGTACTCAACCAGGAGAGCCTGGCGCCGGGAAGCTCTTTCCAGCCACGCAGCTTTCCGAAAATTGATGTGCTGAATATTATTCTGCAGGGAGAGGCCGAATACCGCAGCAGCGACGGACAAATATCACGGGCCGGGGCAGGAGATGCACTGTTACTTTCTGCCAACGACAACAGTATTTATCAGGAATCTAATCCCTGTCAGCAGCATGCTTTACTCCGCCTGCAACTGTGGCTGAATGCCTGCCCGCAACAAACCGCTCCGCCAGTACAACATCGCTCTCTGGCTTCAGATAAACAGTGGGTTCTGATTGCCTCACCGGAAGGCAGTGATGGCAGCCTGCAACTGCGGCAGAACATCTGGGTACACCAGTTGAATTACCGCCAGGGAGAAAGCCTGCCATTCCGCTTGCAGGGTACCCATTGCTATCTGCAATCCGTATCCGGTGAATTATCACTGCAAGGCAGTAAGCAATCGTTATCCATGGCCTGCGGAGACGGGGCCTTGATCAATGATGAGTCAGAAATTTATATCTCCGCCGTGAGTGACGGAAAATTACTGATTATTGATTGTCTGGAAGAAGCTCAGGCAGCCTGACAGACTGCCTGAGAACCCCTTATTTCAGCAGAGTGAAGGCTGTAGTGACATGTTTAACACCACTCACACGGCTGGCTATATCTGCAGCAGCCTGCCCCTCTTCAGCAGTGACTAATCCCATCAGGAAAACTTCTCCCTGTTCTGTGGTGACTTTTACATTTGAAGATTTCACTTTATCGCTTCCCAGTAACCGGGAACGAATTTTGGTGGTGATCCAGGTATCTTCCGAAGAAGTTCCGAGAGAGGCATTCGGCCCGATACGAATTTCGTTATACACTTCCGATGCACCGTCCACGCCGGCAGTAATCTGTTTCGCTTTGTCTGCCAGCGCCTGTGACGGAGCTTCGCCGGTCAGTAATACTTTGCCCTGATAGGCCATGGCATTAATGTGGGTGTCTGATTTTATCTGTTTATCATTTGACAATGCATTGGCAACGCGGAGTTCTAAGGTGCCGTCATCAACCTGAGTACCCACTGTCCGTGGATCTGTTGCTGATTTAGTCGCTACCGCAGCGCTGCCTATGACGACTGCCGCACAGCCCTGTAACATCAGGGCCGGGATAAAAATCGCGAATACCGGAAGTATTTTCATTAATGCTCCTTCAGTCATTCCTGATGGGGAAATAATGTGTAATCAATAAGTTCACACAGACAGTTCACCGTCAGCATATGCATTTCCTGGATCCTTGCACTACGGTGCGAAGGAATGCGTATTTCAACGTCATGGGGGCCAAGCAATCCGGCCAGTTCTCCCCCGTCATATCCGGTCAGGGCGACGATGGTCATATCGCGGGTCACCGCAGCTTCGACAGCTCTCACAATATCCCGGCTGTTGCCACGGGTCGATATTGCAAGCAGCACATCTCCTGCCTGCCCGAGTGCTCTGACTTGTTTGGCATAAATTTCATCATGCTGTCGATCATTACCGATCGCGGTCAGCATAATATTATCTGCACTTAATGAGACTGCGGGTAAGCTGGGTCGTTCATTTTCAAAGTGATTTATCATCGTAGCGGTAAAATGCTGAGCATTGGCGGCGGATGCGCCATTGCCACAACTCAGAATTTTATGGCCATTGAGCAACGACTGAACCAGCGTCATCGCTGCACGGGAGATTGCATCCGGCAACGCTTCGGCGGCAGCTATCTGCGTCTGGATACTTTCGGTAAAACAAGCTTTAATTCTTTCCTGCACAAGACCACCTGGTGATTACATATCGGTATCAAACGCGTTTTTTAACCATTGCAGTTCCTTTCCGGTCACCGCAATAATATCAAAGCGACAGTCCGTGGTAGCAAAACTTTGCTGCCTGCCGGCCAGCCATAGGGCGGCAGCTTTCCGTAACCGCTGCCGCTTCTGCCGGGTGATGCTGGCCAGTGCCCCGCCGAAGCGATCATTGCTTCTGAAACGCACTTCTGTGAACACCCATATCATGCCATCGCGCATGATAAGGTCTATTTCGCCACAGGGATAGCGAACATTACTGGCCACCCATTTCAGCCCGGCACGTTGCAGAAAGCGACGCGCACGCCGCTCATACAACTGTCCGTTAATAATACGGTTTAATGTACCGGTATAATTTGCCCCTGAGAATATTGGTTCCATGATAACGTCCTGTTAATCACGCAATTCTGACCGGCATTCAGCATACCTGTATCTCCGCTGATCTGGTAACCGGGTTGCTGGCGGAGCTGACTGAAGTGATTCGCCAGAGTCCAGGCATCGATCCCCATTGCGTACAAACGTGCCAGCGAATAATCATTACTGAAGTTTTTCACTGTCTGTTGCATCAGCGCCGGATTAGCCCCGGACAGTAACGGAATATCACTGAACTGAAGGCCATCCATTTCCAGACGGAAATCCGGACCAGAGCCTGCCTGCGAGCTGAGTGAGCTGGCGTACAAGGCGATATTGCTACGGCTTCCGGTGCGCATAGTGATCATCGGTTTAATCAGCGCCAGTTCGCTTTGGCTGGCGACAATGTAAACAGAATCAATATTGCCCGGCGCAGCGTTATCTGCCACAGGTGCCGGTTGTTCAGGGGCAGCAAAGGTCAGTCCGGCAACCGAAACCGAAGAGGATGCCGGTGCTGAATTATTTTGTACCACAACCGGTGTACCGGTCATTGCGATACCGGAATTACTGTTAATCCGTTGTTTAAGATCAGCGACTGAACCAAACGTCTGCTGTTCGACCACTGAGCCCCCCAGTTTTTGCCACTCAAGCGCAAAAGCATTTGCCACACGGTTGCCAAAGTTATTCGCCGGAATAAGCAACAGGGGCATACGTTTGTTTTGCTGCCAGATATGACGGGCCGCATCGCGGGCTTCATTTTCCGGCGACAGGGCGAAATAACACATATTGGGGTGGTTCTGTAAGCTGCCGGGTTCATTCAGCGCCAGGATATTCAGCGGCGTGGACAGGGAAGCAACTTTGCTGACATCGTCCTTCAGTAAGGGACCGACGACCAGGGTCGCACCATCACTCTGTGCCTGCTTAATCAGCTGTTCGACCGGCTGTGTGTTCGTATCATACACTTTCACCAGCGTAGTGCTGTTGGCCGGTGCTGTCGCGGGTATCGTCGGTGCTGAGGAGGCTGCCGCCGTTACAGCGGCTGACGCAGGCGGCGTCGCTGCCGGAATCGTTGCCGCCGACGGGCTGACAACAGCATCAGTGTTTGCCGGTGATGTGGCACTGATCGGTGCATTAGCACTGCCGGTGACCGTGCTGGCCGCCGGAGCAGTTGCCCCTGTCACAGCCGCTGCCGCAGGCGTCGAGGATGGTACAACCGCTGAGGCAGTTACCTGACTGATTACACCATTACGCGCATCATCAAACCCTTTTTCTATCGCCTGTGAAAACACAGCCGCAGGGCCACTTAACGGCAGCAGTAATGCAATTGTATTGGTCGATGCAGGCGTCATATTCATGCTCTGCAGCAGACCCGCAGGCAATTGTTTTGCTGCCGGGTTATCCGGGTAACGGGTTTGCCAGTCTTTCACCCCGGATTTCAGCGCATTCAGATCACCGTTACTGCGGTAATAGACTCCCAGCAGATCCAGCCAGCCTTGCAGAATATTTTCATTGGCATTAATGATAAAGTTGCTGGCTTGCTGCTGAGGTATTTTGCGTAACGACAGCCAGGTATTATCAATATTTTGCTGTTGAGCATCACCCTTCAGCAAGGGCTGTAAGGCAATATAAGCGCGCAGAGTGTCCAGGCTCGGCTGATCGCGGCTCGCGGCAATGGTGGTCGCGTAATAACGGGTCTTTTGATCGGCCGATAACCCGGCGACATTCACCCCTTTCAGCAGCTGCAGCGCCGCTACCGAATGATTAGCCGATACCGCATACTGTGCTTTCAGTAAATCCAGCTCCTGCTGCCGGGTTGCAGAGACCTGTTGCGGTAATAATTGCAGCTGTTTACCGGCGGCAGAATATTTTCCTTCTGTCATTAACGCGCGGATTGCGAGTAATTGCCAGTCGGTCTTGCTATCATCACTGCTCTGCTGCATCTGTTGCAGGTAATAAGCAGAGGTACCTGTTGCCGGCCCCCCGACATTCACCGCAGGTGCCTGCGGCCCCTGAGAAGAACAGGCGGCCAGAATAAGCCCGGCAAGAACAACAGGAACAAAACGCCCTGCTTTACGACGATTCACATTTGAAAGAAGCATACGGTATCCGGTTATGTTTTTTTCAGAACGCCTAATATTAAATCGGCAATTCGGATGAAACAATGAAACAAAACGATCAGACAGATATTTCTGCGGGTACACTGTATATCGTCCCGACCCCCATAGGTAACCTGGGCGATATTACACAGCGTGCGCTGACTGTCCTGTCAAACGCAGACTTGATTGCCGCAGAAGATACACGCCACACTGGCATGTTACTACAACATTTCGCAATCAACGCGCGCCTGTTCGCACTCCACGATCACAATGAACAGCAAAAAGCCGATTATCTGATAACACGATTACAGGCAGGTCAAAGTATAGCGCTGGTTTCTGATGCAGGTACCCCGCTGATTAACGACCCTGGTTATCATCTGGTCACTAAATGCCGTGATGCCGGGGTAAACGTCGTGCCTCTGCCCGGCGCCTGTGCCGCGATAACAGCATTAAGTGCCTCAGGGTTACCGTCCGATCGATTCTGTTACGAAGGGTTTCTGCCGGCCAAAACCAAAGGCCGTTGCGACACGCTTCGGGCGCTGACGACCGAACCACGGACGCTTATTTTTTATGAATCCACCCACCGTTTGCTCGATTGCCTGCAGGATATGGTGCAGGAATGGGGGACTGAACGTTATGTAGTACTGGCGCGTGAAATTACCAAGACCTGGGAAAGTATTTATGGTGCCCCGGTCGGCGAATTACTTCGCTGGGTAAAAGAAGACGAGAACCGCCGTAAAGGTGAGATGGTACTGATTGTTGAAGGGTATCATGCTGATGCAGAAGCTCTGCCTCCGGAGGCTCTGCGGACTCTCGGCCTGTTACAACGCGAGTTACCACTGAAAAAAGCAGCAGCACTGACAGCAGAAATCCACGGGGTGAAGAAAAATGCACTCTACCGTTACGCCTTAGATCAACAAGAAGATCAGCAAGACGCGTGACAAATGGCCGCGAATGCCCTATTATCCGCGGCCGAAGCTGACCAGACAGTCGCCGCTTCGTCGTTGTCCCTTCGGGGAGACGGACGGAGGGGAGGAAAGTCCGGGCTCCACAGGGCAGGGTGCCAGGTAACGCCTGGGAGGCGCAAGCCTACGACCAGTGCAACAGAGAGCAAACCGCCGATGGCCCGTTTACGGGATCAGGTAAGGGTGAAAGGGTGCGGTAAGAGCGCACCGCGCGGCTGGCAACAGTCCGTGGCACGGTAAACTCCACCCGGAGCAAGGCCAAATAGGGGTTCACATGGTACGGCCCGTACTGAACCCGGGTAGGCTGCTTGAGCCAGTGAGCGATTGCTGGCCTAGACGAATGACTGTCCACGACAGAACCCGGCTTACCGGTCAGCTTCAACTTTTTATGGAAAAACCCGCTGCGGCGGGTTTTTGCTTTTCTGCTTCCGGGAAAGTCTTCTGCGGCCTGCGGTGTCGCGGACGTGTCCACGACGCTATTCACCCACAGGAACGCGGCTTACCGGCCAGCTTCCGCTGCTTATGGACAGCACGCTGCGGCGGGTTTTTGCTTTTATGTTCTCTGATAGCCTCCGGCGATCATATGGCTCAGGGGCGACCGTGCAATATTTCCCCGAAAAGAGCGGTCTGAGTAATGATATATTGGCTGAGTCGCAGTGAAATACCTGCCGCTTAAAAAGCGTACACCTGACATGATACACCCTGGGAAATGAAGAGGTAATAAATTGATATTATTAAATAAAATAATCCCTGCCTTGATGCTCTTTTCTGTAATCGTTATGACCAGCGGCTGCGTCAATAGCACTGCGGAATCAGTAAGTAGCACGAGCGGTGACAATTATCCGGCCCGGGTTGCGCTGGAGGCAATGGGTAGATCTTTTCAGGAAAATGCCACTGACTTAAAAGTCACACAGCAGGTAAATAGCGGAGAAGCGCCGGATAAAGCGATTGTCACCGTTGAACAATCGGGGCTAATGGACGATTCTGTCGCTGCCGAACGAACTGTTTTTACAATGAATTACCGCGAAGGTCAGTGGGAGACAGTCAGCCGGGTAACAACTCAGCGCTGCTGGCCTGAACGGGGGCATCAGCAGTTCTCTGAGCAGCCATGTGATTAGAGCCCGCGAACCAGGTGACTGACAGTCCGGCAGACAGCGACAATCTATAACAGCGCAGTATATCCTGCCTTCTGCCGTTCCGCGGAATGATGCTGATTCAGGGAAGCTGATCGGCAACCTGACGGGCAAATGCACGGATCGCCGGCATCAGATTGCCCTGCTCAGGGGCCGATAATAGCCAGAGATAGTTTTCCGGCTGATATTCCTGACTGGCGATAATTTGCAGGCTCTCCCGTAACGGGCTGCTCTCCAGTACTGCCAGCGGTACAATTCCTACACCGTTACCATTCGCCACCAGTTGCATCTGTAAGAGTGCTCCGGCACTTTCCACATTAACGTTGAATCGACTGCCTGAATGTTCAAGATAACGGATAATACCGGCTCTTAATCCGCACCCTTCAGGATTCAATACCCACCCCGTTTCTGCCGCTTCACCCAGTGTTATATGCTCACTGAACATTCCCTTACGGGCGATCACCGCTACCGCCATAGGTTTCAGTTTTACAGCCTGAATATTCTCCGGCACCGCAAGGTTCGCCGGACCTATCGCCAGCATGGCATCAAGGTCGAAGTTTTCCAGACGATTCAGTAACTGTCCGCCCCAGCCACAACTGACCGTGATTCCGGCATGAGAAAATTCCTGACGTAAGTTATTCAGGGTGTGCGTCAGACTCAGTTCACTCAGACTTTGGGGTAAACCTAACCGCAGAGGCCCCCGCGGCTGTCCGCCATCATCGGCCATCGCATACAAACGACGGGCCTCTCTTTTCAGAGCCAGGCACTGCTGATAAACCCGCTGTCCGACCGTGGTCAGCCGCAGGGGTTTGGTCTGCCGGTCCAGCAACCGGGTCCCTAATGACTGTTCCAGACTTTGTAATCTGCGGGTGATCGCTGACTGCGTAATCCCTAAATGTTCAGCGGCCTGACTCAGGGAAGAAAACTGTACTACCGCCAGTAATGCATCGATGTCATCTATTCGCATGCTGATCTCTTATGAACTTTTTGCATATTAGCTTAGATAAAAATTGAATTTTAGGAATAAAAATACCTTTGCTAACGTAATAACACATTTCATTTGTTGCAGGAATTATTTATGTCTTTTTCCTTACCGGGTACACAGGTCCGTCGCGTTATCCGGTGGATAGCGGTGTTATGGATCTTACCGGGGCTGGTATTCAGTGTATCTGCTGCACAAACCTCTCTGGTAGTCGGTGATCAGGCGCGTATTTTACGCAGTCTGATGGAGGCTTCCGGGGTATTGCAGGATCTGCCGTACTCGATCCACTGGGCCAATTTTCAGGGAGCCGCCCCGTTGTTTGAAGCCCAGCGGGCTGATGCCACAGACACTTCTTACGCCGGGGATTTACCGGTATTACAGGCACTGGCAGGCGGAGTGAATCTGAAAATTATTTTAACCGAAGTCAGTACCGGAAGGGGTAACGGCATTGTAGTGCCTGCCGACAGCCCGCTAAAAACGGTTAACGACCTGCGTGGTCAGCAGGTCGTTGTTTCCTCAGCGGCCGGCAGTATTTCACAGAATATGCTCTGGCTGGCACTGGAAAAAGCCGGTCTGTCGCGTCAGGATACGCGGATCCGGTTTGTATTGCCGGTTGATGCCAGCGCCGCTTTTAACAGTGGCCAGATCAACGCCTGGGCCGTTTTTGACCCCTACCTGGCCGTCGCTCAGCAAAACGGGGGCCGGTTAATTACCGATGCCAGCCACCTGACAACCTCATTTTCGTTTCTGACCGCTACGACCGCATCACTGGCTGATCCGGCGAAGCGACAGGCCATTCAGGACTTTGCTGGCCGGGTACGTAAAGCCAGACTTTGGGCGGTCAGTCATCCTCAGCAATATGCCGCCAGTTACGCCGCGCTCAGCCAGTTACCTCTCTCGACTGCCCGCCTGATTATCTCACGCGGATCGACAGACTCACGCAATGTCACTCCCGGCGATCTCAGCAACCTGCAATCCACCGCAGATCGTTTTTATCACTATGGCATTCTTCCGCAAAAAATTAACGTCAGCGAATACGCCATTACCGGTTTTCTGAATTAGCCCGCGACGTTAGCGCACGGTGCCTCGGGTTCATATCTGTTTAGCATAATTACTAATGTTAAAAATGAATTTTGATCATATTAACATTCGGCCTAGAGTATAAAAAACCACCGCTGATCTGTGCAGATCTGCGGGCCCTTTTGTGACAGGAAATAACTATGAGCATTCAGTTTATCGGCATGATTAGCCACCGTCTGGCATCTGAAACCATCGCCCCTTCAGGCCCTGTATTTGATAAAGACTACATTACTCGTATTGCACGGGCCCATGAAGCCGCAGGTTTCGACCGCCTGCTGGTCGCCCATGCTTCCGACCAGCCCGATGGATTTCTGGTCACAGCACTGGCCGGGCTCTCAACAGAAAAAATTAAGTTTCTGCTCGCCCATCGTCCCGGGTTCGTCTCCCCTACCCTCGCAGCACGTAAATTTGCCACCCTGAATCAGTTACTGGATAACCGTCTGGCAGTACATATTATCAGTGGCGGCAGCGATGCAGAGCAGCGTCGTGACGGTGATTATCTGGACCATGATCAGCGCTATGCCAGAAGTGAAGCTTTCCTCGACGTAGTACGTGATATCTGGAGCAATGATCAGCCCTTCAATATCAGTAATTCATTTTACCGGGCTGAGCAGGCGATCTCGGCAATACGTCCCCCTGCAGATCAGCCGATTCCGGTCTTTTTTGGCGGGTCATCCGATGCCGCGATTCGGGTCGCCGGTAAACATGCCGACGTTTACGCACTGTGGGGAGAATCTCTGGCCCAGACCAAAGAGACTATTGACCGCGTGACTGCCGAAGCAGCCCGTCATGGTCGGAAAACAGAGTTCAGTGTCTCTTTCCGCCCGATTATTGCCGATACAGAAGCGGAGGCCTGGCAGAAAGCTGAACTAATCCTTGCCACCGCGACCCGTCGTCAGCAGACCGCCGGGCCGCTGAAACCGGATAATAAACCACAGAGTGTGGGAGCTCAGCGGCTGCGTGCTACGGCCGCCCTCGGAGAAATTGTCGATAAACGTCTGTGGACCGGTATCGCAAAGCTGGTCGGCGGCGGACAAAACTCTACCGCGCTGGTAGGTACGCCAGAACAGGTTGCCGATGCATTACTCGATTACTACGACCTCGGGGTGCGAAATTTCCTGATCCGGGGTTTCGATCCTCTGAATGATGCGCTGGATTACGGGAAAGTATTACTACCACTGACACGGGAAAAAATCGCCCGCCGTGAACAGGCTGAACGCCAGCGTGCCTGATATCCATAAGGAGCATCCAATGAGACAGGCAGAACAGTCTGCGGCCCCCTGGCCTCCGGCATCATTACTCGCCGATATTCGCCACCGAATGGCAGAAACGGCGCAACAATATGATCAGCAAGGTGCTTTCCCGCACCAGAATCTGTCCTGGTTACAGCAGCATAAATTACTGGCACTGGCGACCGGACAATCCTATGGCGGAAGTGGCGCTTCCCTCGACACGCTGCAACAGGTGATCAGCGCCATTGCCGGAGGTGAGCCGTCGACAGCACTGATCACCTGTATGCATTATTTGCATCACTTACGGTTACGCCAGCCAAACCGCTGGCCGACAGAGCTGATCCGCAGGGTATCCGAAACCGCGGTCAGCGAGGGGGCCTTGATTAACAGTCTGCGGGTCGAGCCGGAAATGGGTTCACCGTCCCGTGGTGGCCTGCCACAAACCATCGCACGGCGTACCGCCACCGGCTGGGTACTGAATGGCCATAAGCTTTACACTACCGGGATTGAAGGGCTGCACTGGCTGGTCGTCTGGGCATGCAGTGATGACCAGGTCCCGCTGGTCGGCAGCTGGCTGGTGCCGAAATCGGCCCCGGGTATCAGCATTATTCCCAGCTGGGACCATATTGGTATGCGTGGCACCGGCAGCCATGAAGTCATTTTCAAAAACGTCACTGTGCCGCTCAATTATGCGGCCGATGTCACCCCGGTGAATGCCACGACTCACACGGATACCGCGTCTCAGACCGCATTTGCCAATGCCAATACGGCACTGCTGGCCGCCATTTACGATGCTATTGCCCGGGCCGCTGCCGACTGGCTGACCGGCTGGCTTCAGCTACGGACCCCTTCAGGTCTCGGCAAGCCTCTTGCCTCCCTGCCGCGGGTTCAGGAACAGGCCGGACAAATTGAATCGTTACTACTGATTAACAGCACACTGTTAAACCAGGCGGCGGCAGAAGCGTTCAGCTATTCGCAGGCCGGTTTAGCAAAAGCGACTATTACCGATAATGCTATCCGCGTGGTCGACCTGGCCCTGCAGTTATCAGGGAATTACGGGCTGACACGCAGTAATCCACTGGAGCGTCATTACCGCAATGTGCTCTGTGGCCGGGTACATACCCCGCAGCGAGACAGTGCCTGGTTATATGCGGGACAACAACGACTGAACACAGCCCCGGCCTGACTCGCCGCAGACATTCACCGGTGCGGCCGGCGGCTCTGTCCGGAGATGGTTTCCGGTGACAACATTAATTTCCCGGGTCCGGGAACAATAACAAGGAATTGACTGATGCGTTCTTCCCTATTATCCCGCAGGCGTTTTCTGGCCCTCAGTTCCGGCCTTGCAGCAACACCGTTGCTCGGCGGTTTTTCATCTTCTCTGTGGGCGGCTGAGCCTGTCGGTCATTCGATGGCAGGCATGGCCGGGATGATCGAAACCGCCGATAATACCAAAGGCGGCGTTGCAGATACTTCATCACTGCGGCTGGCCGAACCTTTTAAATTAAAACTGGCGATCAACCAGAGCGCGATCTGTATTGCGCCGGTCACCGTGGCACAGCAACAAAATCTGTTCAGCAAATACAATCTGGATGTCGAATTCGTCAATTTTGGTAACTCAACCGATGTGCTGTTACAGGCGATTGCCACCGGGAAAGCGGACGCCGGGATCGGAATGGCACTGCGCTGGCTGAAAGCCCTTGAACAGGGGTTCGATGTAAAACTGACCGCCGGTACTCATGGCGGCTGCCTGAGCCTGCTGACGGCAAATAATTCTCCTTATACCTCTCTTGCCAGTCTGAAAGGTCAGTCTATCGGGGTAACCGATATGGCCGGGCCGGATAAAAACTTCTTTGCGATTTTACTCAAAAATCACGGCGTTGACCCCATCGCGGATGTGCAGTGGAAGGTCTATCCTGCCGACCTGATGACCCATGCGCTGGATAACGGTGAAATTGCCGCCATCAGTGGCAGTGAACCTTTCAGCACGCGGATGCTGGATACGGGGAAATATCATCTGCTGGCCAGTAATATGACCGGAGAGTACGCCAACCTGAGTTGCTGTGTTATCGGCGTTAGCGGGGAGCTGGCCCGTAAGCACAAACCTGCAGCAGCGGCACTGACTCAGGCCCTGCTGGATGCCCACAGTTTTGCCGCCAGGAATCCGCAAAAAGTCGGTAGCGAATTTATGGCCCATGCACTGAATACCTCGCCACAGGAAGTGTCAGCAATTCTGATGAGTCAGGCCCATGACCATCATGCTGTCGGAGCAGCATTCGTCAACGAAATGACCCGCTATGTCACTGATTTACAGAGAGTACAGGTTATCAGTGCCTCAGTTAATCCTCATCAGTTTTCGGAGAGTATTTATGCAAATGTCTTCGCCTGATCATCTGATTGCCCCGGCCGGACTGACACTGCCCCGGCTGTGGAATAAAGGCGCAATTGCGGCGCTGGCATGGCTGGTTTCGGCCGCTATTACGCGGTACTGGCCAAACGGTGCCAGAGACTGGCCTTATTCACAACTATGGGCAGAGATTAATGTGACTATTGGCCTGTTGTTACTGCTACTGACAGTCACTTATCGCCACTGGGTCACTGCATTGCCCCGGCTCAGAGTCGCCGCGGCCTGGCTAATCGCCTTGCCTCTGTTACTCAGTGGCTGGCAGTTATTAACGGCAAAGCTGCTGGTACTGCCGGTCCCGTTTTTCGCGCCTCCCCAGGCACTGTTACAGGTGTTTCATGATGACTGGCCAAGGCTGCTCGACAGCCTGTATCACTCACTGTCTTTGCTGGTGAGTGGTGTGCTGCTGGGCACGCTGTTTGGTTTTATTGCCGGGCTGGCGATTGGCTGGTCACCGCGGGTTGGCTACTGGATGCATCCGGTACTGCGTATCCTCGGACCATTGCCGGCCACTGCCCTGTTGCCGTTATGCTTTTTTCTGTTCCCTACCAGCCATGATGCCAGCGTGTTTCTGATCGCACTGGCGACCTGGTTTCCGGTCACTGTGCTCACCTGGTCAGGTGTTGCCGGGATCGATCAGGCCTGGTATGACGTGGCCAGAACCCTGGGCGGGAACTCCCGTTTTCTGATTTTACGGGTAGCTATCCCTGCCGCTTTGCCGAGTGTGTTTGTCGGTTTGTTTATGGGGCTGGGAGCATCATTTTCGGTACTAATTATTGCCGAAATGGTCGGAGTTAAGTCAGGTATCGGTTTCTATCTGCAGTGGGCACAGGGCTGGGCTGCCTATTCAAATATGTATGCAGCACTGTTACTGATGGCCCTGCTGTGTTCCGGGCTGATTAGTCTGTTATTCGCGGTAAGAAACCGGGTACTCCGCTGGCAAAAAGGAACCATGAAATGGTAACCACCGCTCAGGCAACAGAAACATTCAGCGGGCTGAGTATCAGCCTGCAAAATATCAGCCACCGCTTTACTCTGAAAGATAAGCAACTGCCGGTACTGGATAATGTCAGCCTGCAGATTGCCCCGGGTGAAAGCGTGGCATTGCTCGGCCCTTCCGGTTGCGGAAAATCGACACTGTTGCGTTTACTGGCGGGTCTTGAACCTTTACAGCAAGGGCAGCTGCTGGCGGGAAACCAGCCGGTAACCGCCCCTGGCCCTGACCGTATTCTGGTATTTCAGGACCCGACGCTATACCCGTGGCTGACGGTACGGCAAAACGTTTTACTCGGCCCGCGGGCTCGCGGACTAAAAGGGCAACAACCCAAAGCTGATCAGCTGATCAGCCGCATCGGTTTGCAGGAGTTTGCTGATGCCTGGCCAGCCCAGTTATCGGGGGGGATGGCACAACGGGCGGCATTAGCCCGTGCGTTGCTGAATGAGCCCCGTTTGCTGCTGCTGGATGAACCCCTCGGTAAACTTGATTCCCTGACGCGGATCCGTATGCAGAGTGAATTAATTACCTTATGGCAAAACCAGGGCTATACCAGTGTGCTGGTTACCCATGATATCGAAGAAGCTTTACTGCTTAGCCACCGTGTGGTGGTTTTTTCACCCCGTCCTGCACGCATTCTTGCCGAATTCCGTAATCCGGCACCTTTTCCCCGTCATCGGGACGCCCCTTTACTGGTCAGACAACGTCAGGAAATTCTGGCTTTACTCGGCCAGGGCACTGACTGGTAATTTTTTATACAGGAATCATTATGACTACAGACACCCTGGTTCATCACACCGCCACAGATAGCCGCCACTGGTCTGATGAAGAATATGCTGTGCGGCTGGATCTGTCCCGCGCTTACCAACTGGCGGCGCGGCTGAAATTTACTGACCATATTTATACGCATTTTTCGGTGAGGGTACCGGGCAAAGAAGAACACTTTCTTATTAATCCCTACGGATTACTGTTCGGGGAAATAACCCCGCACAATCTGATTAAAATAGATATCCGCGGTAATATTATTGATGATCCGACCGGGCTTGGGATCAATCAGGCAGGCTATGTGATCCACGCAGCCATTCATGAAGCACGTCCGGATCTGAAAGCAATCCTGCATACCCATACCCGTGATGGTGTGGCGGTTTCTGCGCAGCGCGAGGGGCTGCTGCCCATATCACAGCACGCGCTTGGCTTTTACTCACGTATCACTTATCACGACTACGAAGGTATTGCCCTTGATATGGATGAACAACAACGGCTGGTCCGGGATTTGGCAGACAGTGATGTTATGATCCTGCGTAATCATGGTTTGCTGGCCGCGGGAAGCAACATAGCGCAGGCGTTTCGCAATCTGCATATGCTTGAGCGGGCCTGTAATATACAAATTGCTGCGTTGGCCGGCGGCCGGCAGAATATCCTGCTGGCGCCTCAGGAAGCGATTGATAAAGTCAGTGAACAGTCATCACGCTTCAGGGATGGGAATGATCCTGTGACCCTGAAACACTGGCAGGCGCTGGTCCGTACTTTGCCTGCTGAAATATCCGGTTAATACTGCCGCCCGGGCCCTGCATAGGTCCGGGCAGGCAGTCAGCGAAATTTTTTATGGTTCTGATTACGGATCTCAGCCAGCTTTTTCGCTTCAGTTCTGGCTTCCGGTAGTTTATTCAACACCGCAAGTTTATCAACCACCACAATCTGTGTGATTAACTGATCCAGTCCGGCACGGTAATCTTTCATACCGGCACTGTCAGGTGCCTGCCCCTGCAACGTATAGGGCGCCGATTTTTTTGCATCTTCGGCCGCCGCCTGCATTTTTTGCAGGGCCTGATGCATTTCCGGGCCACTGTCAGTGCTCTGCACGGTTGCCAGCTCCACCCCCAGAATATCCATATCCTGTTCCAGTGGCAGGGCATAGGCCGAAGCGCAGGAAAGAAACAGCACGGCAGTGAATGCCGCAATCACAGATTTACCCATTGCTCACTCCTTAATGATTATCAGCGTACCGGCATTATTAGTTTTATCACCGGTATCGACTGCTGCCAGCCGGTTACTGACCGGCGATTTTCATTCCGTCCAGTAATACAGAGCCGCACTGAATATTACTGCGGGTTTCGATGTCATCGCCGACAGTGACCATGTTTTGCCACATATCTTTCAGGTTACCGGCAATAGTAATCTCACTGACCGGATACTGTATCTGGCCATTTTCGACCCAGAAACCGGAGGCACCACGAGAGTAGTCACCGGTGATAGCACTTACCCCCTGACCCATTAACTCGGTGACCACCAGCCCGGTGCCCATCTGCTGTAATAACTGTTCAAATGAGTGGCCTTGTCCGGCAATACGCCAGTTATGGATGCCGCCGGCATGCCCCGTACTGTGCAGACCCAGTTTGCGCGCAGAGTAGCTGGTCAGTAACCAGTCCTGTAAAACACCATGATTAATAATCGTCCGGTCGCAGGTTCGGACGCCTTCACTGTCAAACGGGGTAGAAGCTACGCCTTTCAGCAAATGCGGACGTTCTTCAATATTCAGCCAGTCAGGGAAAATCTGTTTACCCAGTGAGTCCAACAGGAAGGTCGATTTACGGTAAACATTACCACCACTGATAGCTCCGACCAGATGACCAAATAGCCCCGTCGCCACTTCAGCAGCGAAAATAACCGGAGCCTGCATGGTAGACAGTTTTCTCGGGGCCAGCCGTGCCAGAGTACGACGGGCACACTCTTCACCGACCCACTGTGCCGTGCGCAGGTCAGCAAAATCGCGGGCCGCGGTATACGCGTAATTGCGCTCCATCTGCCCTTCCTGCTCAGCAATCACACTGGCCGAAATACCATGGCGGCTGCTGCAATAACTGTTCAGTAAGCCATGGCTGTTACCGAATACACGGATACTGGCATGGCTATTAAAACTGCCACCCTCGGTATTAATAATCCGCTTATCCGCCTGCAGGGCTGACTGTTCTGCCGCCGCCGCCAGTTCAATGGCACGATCAACTTCAATCTCCGCAGGATGGAACAAATCCAGGTCCGGAGCATCCCAGGCCAGCAGATCTTTTTCCGCCACTCCGGCGCAGGGATCCGGTGAGGTGTAACGGGCAATATCAACAGCAGCCTGAACCGTACGCTGGATAGCCTGCGGGCTGAGATCGGTCGAAGAAGCACTGCCTTTACGCTGCTGCAGATAGACGGTGATTCCCAGCGCACCATCACTATTGAACTCAACATTTTCCACGTCGCCATAACGGGTACTGACACTGATCCCTGTCGTTTTACTTACTGCGACCTCTGCGCCGTCGGCGCTGGTTTTCGCCAGCTCCAGCGCGTGAGAAACTGCCTGTTCCAGCACTTTACGTTGCTCTGCAACCTGAGTTGATACCTTCATCGATTCGCCGTCTGCTGTTATGTATGAATATATTCAGTCTATCAGAGTCAGAGAACAATTTCGCAGTCACCCTGTAACCTGTTAGCATTAGCTTCTTTTTCAGGAGCCCTATAATGACCAGACAGCCCGATGAGTGGCTCGACCACGAGCCAGACCCCCAGCAAGATGAAGATGAAGAGATTATCTGGGTCAGTAAAAGTGAAATTAAACGTGATGCCGAAGAGCTTAAACGCCTGGGTGCAGAACTGACTGACCTGAGTAAAAATGAGCTGGAACGCATCCCGCTGGATGAACAGTTGCGCGATGCAGTTGAACTGGCTCAGCGAATCAGGAAAGAGGCACGCCGCCGCCAGTTACAACTGATTGGTAAGTTATTACGTTCACGTGACGTCGAACCTGTTCGCCAGGCACTGGATAAACTGAAGAACCGCCATAATCAGCAGGTAGCACTGTTCCACAAACTGGAAGCGATCCGTGACCGGCTGATTGAACAGGGCGATGATGCGATTACAGAGGTGATTAATTTATATCCGACAGCCGATCGTCAGCAATTACGCAGTTTTATCCGTAATGCTCAGAAAGAAAAAGCGGCCAATAAACCGCCGAAATCTGCACGACTGATTTTCCAGTATCTGCGTGAGCTGGCGGAAGCTGAGTAAGGCTTCCGGCAGGGCGACATTTCGCCCTGCCGGCCGCGGCTTACCGGTTTTCCAGTCGCTGGCGGAGCTTCTGATGGATCCCTTCAAAACCGCCATTACTCATGACCAGCAGGGTATCACCGGGTTTTGCCTCTCTGGCTATCATTTCCACCAGCGTATCAATATCCGCACTCCAGTGTGCAGGCTGGATACAGGCATCAGCCACATCCGTAACCTGCCACGAAATATGCGGCGGCTGGAACAGGAATACCTGATCGGCTTTGGCCAGTGACGGTGCCAGCTCATTTTTACTGATCCCCATTTTCATGGTATTGGAGCGCGGTTCGAGTATCGCGAGGATCCGTGCATTACCACCGACTTTACTGCGCAAGGCCGATAACGTGGCCAGGATAGCCGTCGGATGATGGGCAAAGTCATCATAGATATCCATGCCATTGATATTGCCCTTCCATTCCAGACGACGACGGGCATTGATAAAATCATTCAGGGCTAATGCTGCATCCTGCGGAGTAATGCCGACATGCCGGGCGGCCGCCATCGCCATTAATCCGTTATGCATATTATGTTCGCCCACCAGTGACCAGTTCACTTCTGCCACCGGCTGGCCATCAAACCAGACTTCCCAGTGGGATGCATCGGCGTTCAGTTTTTTCGCCTGCCAGTGCCCCTGTTCTCCCAGAGTTTCCTGTTCACTCCAGCAGCCCATCTGAATCACCTGACGCAGGTTAGTATCCTGCTCCGGCCACAGGATTTTCCCCTGACCGGGAACAATACGGATCAGGTGATGGAACTGGCGCTGAATAGCACGCAGATCATCAAAAATATCCGCATGATCAAACTCCAGGTTATTGAGGATCAGTGTCCGCGGGCAGTAATGCACAAATTTAGATCGTTTATCAAAGAAGGCACTGTCATATTCATCTGCTTCAATGACGAAAAACGGGCTGTCACCGGGCCGGGCAGAGACATCAAAGTTGCCCGGCACACCACCGATAACAAACCCCGGCGCCAGGCCACAGGCGTCGAGGATCCACGCCACCATCCCCGAAGTGGTAGTTTTACCATGAGTGCCGGCAACGGCCAGCACCCAGCGGTCGCGCAGCACAAAATCATGCAGCCATTGCGGACCGGACATATAAGGCATATTTTTTTCCAGTACCGCTTCAACACAGGGGTTCCCCCTGGCCATCGCATTACCGATGATCACCAGATCCGGTGCCGGATCCAGCTGCTGAGGGTCGTAGCCCTGAGTGAGTTCAATTCCCTGTTGTTCCAGCAGAGTACTCATTGGCGGATATACGTTGCTATCAGAACCGGTCACTTCGTGTCCCAGAGATCGCGCAAGTATTGCCAGCCCACCCATAAAGGTGCCACAGATACCCAGAATGTGAATTCGCATAAACTGATCCATTACCCAAAAGTTGCGGTACAGTGTAACGCTACAGCCGGTAACTAAGAAATAAGATGATTGATTAAGTTATTATGGCCAGTTAAGTTTGCATTGGTGTTAACATAAAGTAAGAAATTAATTAATTAACTTATCCCGGATAATTGTTATGAAAACATTGGGTGAATTTATTGTTGAGAAGCAGCATGACTTTCCTCATGCCACAGGCGAACTGACAGCGCTGATTTCAGCGATAAAACTGGGCGCAAAAGTTATTCATCGCGACATCAATAAAGCCGGTCTGGTCGATATTCTTGGCACCAGCGGCGTCGAGAACGTACAGGGTGAGCAGCAAATGAAGCTTGACCTGTTCGCTAACGAAAAACTGAAAGCCGCCCTGAAAGCACGCGGAATTGTGGCGGGCATCGCCTCCGAAGAAGAAGATGAATTTGTCATTTTCGAAGGTGTGGAAAACGGTAAGTATGTGGTGCTGATGGACCCGCTTGATGGTTCCTCAAATATTGATGTCAATGTCTCTGTCGGTACTATTTTCTCAATTTATCATCGTATTACTCCCGTAGGGACGCCGGTCACTGAAGAAGACTTTATGCAGCCCGGTACCGCTCAGGTTGCTGCCGGATATGTGGTTTATGGTTCATCGACCATGCTGGTTTATACCACCGGCCACGGCGTACATGCCTTTACCTACGATCCGTCACTGGGCCTGTTCTGTCTGAGTCAGGAACGGATGACTTTCCCGGCACAAGGCAATATTTACTCGATTAACGAAGGTTACTATTCACGCTTCCCGCAGGGGGTGAAAAAGTACCTGAAATTCTGTCAGGAAGAAGATACGGCTACCCGCCGCCCTTATACTTCACGTTATATTGGCTCTCTGGTCGCAGACTTCCATCGTAACCTGTTAAAAGGCGGTATTTATCTGTACCCGAGTACCGCAAGTTATCCGACAGGAAAACTGCGTTTATTATATGAATGTAATCCGATGGCCTTTCTCGCCGAACAGGCTGGCGGCAAAGCCAGTGACGGCACCACCCGTATTCTGGAACTGAAACCCCAGAGTATTCACCAGCGCAGTCCGTTCTTTGTCGGTCCTGAAACGATGGTCAACGACCTTGAACGTTTTATCCGCGAGAACCCTGAAGAAAACGCACAATAATTACCGGTTTTCCCCCGCAGATCTTACCCGGTGCCGATCTGCGGGGCTGGTGACGCTTTACGCCGTCAGACGAAACCCGGCGACCGTATGCTGTAGCCGGGAACTCTGGTCTTCGAGTGTATGAGTCGCTGACGTTGCCTGTTCCACCAATGCGGCATTCTGCTGCGCCACGTCATCCATCTGTGTGACCGCAATATTTATCTGTTCGATACCGCGGCTCTGTTCATCAGAGGCAACCGAAATTTCTTTCATCAGCAGACTGACCTGCGATACTTCAGAATAAATTTCACTCATCGATTCCCCGGCCCTGCTGGCCATCCTGCTGCCATCAGCCACCTGGCTCTGGGAAGTGACTATCAGCTGACGGATCTCTTTTGCGGCACTGGCACTGTGCTGGGCAAGGCTGCGGACTTCGTTAGCAACCACCGAAAATCCCCGGCCCTGTTCCCCGGCCCTGGCCGCTTCAACCGAAGCATTGAGAGCCAGTATATTGGTCTGAAAAGCAATACCATCGATCATAGCCAGAATATCGCCAATTTTTTGCGAACTGTGGGTAATCTCCTGCATTTTTTCGACAACCTGATTGACCACTTCTGCACCACGATGGGCAGTTTCCGACACCCGGCTGGCAAGCTGATGCGCCTGATGCGCATTACCTGCATTCAGGCGGACTGTGGCGGTGATCTGTTCCATACTCGCGGCCGTCTGTTCCAGAGAGGCTGCAGACTCTTCTGTACGCTGAGACAGGTTAAGGATCCCCGCCCCCAGTTCACGGCATCCCTGGTCTATCTGTAAACTGGCCCCGGAGACTTGCTGTACCGAAGTCCCCAGCGCACTTTGCATCGCCTGCAGTGTATTCATTACCCTGAGCAGCTCTTTACTGCCTGCCAGAGGCACCTGACGGGTTAAGTCCCCTTCGGCAATAAATGTCAGATGTGTCGTCATCAGCGCCAATGGCTGTAACAAGGCCTGCCGCAGGATCCGCCAGCTGATCAGTAAGGTACTGATGGTAATGATTGAACAGAGAGCCAGTAATATTTCCATATTCCTCTGCCGTTTTCCGGCAAGGATAAATTGCTGTTGTGCAACATTACTGGCGTAACGATTAAACGTTTGTACCGACTGACTGAAGCTGGCCATCAGGGCAGGGAATTTCTCAATATTTTGATAGTAACTGGCAAGATCTGCTGCTTTAAGGCTGGTGACCATCGGAAAAATAGCCTGCCCGGTATAGGCCTGAAAACTGCGACTGATGTCAGCCGCCATCTGTTTTCCTTTCTGCGTCACCGTCCCGGCTTTCATAAACAGTTCCATATGCAGCAGTGAACTGGCAACCGCATCATTTACCCCCTGCAGATACTTTGCTGCGGCCTGTTTATCCCCCGATTCCTGCTTGAGGACCACCAGTGCCGCCAGTGAGCGACTATGCAGTAAGTCGCTGTTACTCTGGTAAAGGTTAGCCAGCTCATTCTCATGGATACGATTGATCTCAGTCAGTGAGCGATCGGCGGCTCTCAGAGCGATAAACCCGGTGGCGCTGACAATGCATAACAACGCGGTCATTAATAACAGAATAATCAGCAACCCGCTGCGTAATGATAATTTAAACAGCATAAAACCTGTTCCTTAGCCGCTATGTACGGAAATACCTTATTTATCGTCACGGCGGGGCGATCCTTTACTGACAACTGACCCTCTGCTGAATCATCCGCAGAGATCTTTATCTCTGATAGCTGTGCGGCGGGTTTGTTTTTCGCCGAAAGCTCTGTGCGGATCACTCTGAAAGCAGAAAAAGAGGCAATACTTTCACTGTCAGTTAGCTATAATACCGGGCACTTAATTGATGTCATTGAAGGAATTAAACGATGAGTTTGAACCTGGTTGAAGCAGGTAAAGATCTGCCAGAAGATATTTACGTTATCATTGAAATCCCGGCGAACGCTGATCCAATTAAATATGAAGTTGATAAAGAGTCAGGCGCACTGTTTGTCGATCGTTTCATGTCTACGGCCATGTTCTACCCATGTAATTACGGTTACATCAACCACACTCTGTCACTGGATGGTGACCCGGTAGACGTTCTGGTCCCGACGCCGTATCCGTTAGAGCATGGTTCAGTGATCCGCTGCCGTCCGGTTGGCGTACTGAAAATGACTGATGAATCAGGTGAAGATGCTAAAGTCGTTGCTGTCCCCCACAGCAAACTGACCAAAGAATATGATCATGTTAAAGACGTGACAGATCTTCCTGAGTTACTGCGCGCCCAGATTACCCATTTCTTTGAACATTACAAAGATCTGGAAAAAGGCAAGTGGGTTAAGGTCGATGGCTGGGCTGATGCCGCCGCGGCTAAAGCAGAAATCGTTTCTTCTTTCGAACGTGCTGCTAAAAAGTAATCTTCTGCTTTTGCTGTAAAAAAACGCCGTCTGCTAACAGACGGCGTTTTTCGTTGTCTCAGTTTTCACTATCCTTTTTAAGCCAGTCACCACTGATAATCTGCTGGCTGCGGACGACTGGCCGCTGATATATATACATCCACGCAGTACCGTACGGCGTCGATATCAGCTGACGCTTGTACTCTCCGCCACGGGTCCTCAGGGCATCCAGTTCACCCAGAGTTGTGGCATCTATCCGGTATACCTCACAACACACACGTCCTTCACCGGCAACAATCCCGGGGTACAGACCAAGATTATACAGGTCATACCCTTCAACCTGATAATCCCCTAACCACTGCGCATTGGTCATCCAGTGACTGTTTCCCTGCTTGCGCCTCAAACTACCATAGACGATTATTCGCATTGCTAAAACTCAAACTGATAAAGCAAATCAAGTGCCTGATCAACACCAGACACCGCTTCCAAATAGAGTTTAGGCATCAGCCGGTAGCGCAGGGTCAGCGTCGCCAGAGAATCAAACAAGCCGATACCATATTTCACCTGCAGCCCCGGCAGGACATAACCACTGACCTGCACCTGCTGACTATCACCGACCCCTGCGGTATCGAGTGCAAGGTTACTCACACCGAAGGTTTCGCCGATTTTGCCCATTACCTGCCCGCTTTGTGCAACCCCTAATCCAACCAGAGCAGATGTCAGTGCGTTGCCGTCACCGTCACTGCCGAGTCCCTGCCCGCGTAATAAATAAGACAAGGCCGCCTGTTGTGACATCACCGGATCAGAGAACACCTCAACCTTAGGTTCATCTGCCATGCCTGTCACACGGATACCCGCAGTCACATCATCTTCTGTGGCTTCAGGGTTACGGATAGCTTCCAGATTGACATATGGCTGGTCAGGCGGGCCGGAGAACTGTAACTGTCCTTTACGTACCACCAGATCCTGGCCATAGGCATGGAAGCGTCCTGAAGGAATATTAATCTGTCCATTCAGTCCGAGTCCATTTTTATCCTGCAATACTTTCAGGTCTCCCGTCAGACGGGCATTCAGGCCAAAGGCAGACAAACGAACATCATTACCTACATGTATGATTAAATTACTGTTTATAGGAATTGAGGTGGTTTTTGGCTGTATCGGCTGCAGATTCTCATTCAGCATCACCAGATCAGGAGATACGCCGACGGCACTTTCCGGTACCTGCTGTACCGTAATCCGCGCCCAGGGAATATCCACACGGCCATCCAGATTAAAGGCTGCCGGCGTGGCTTCAAACACAAGATCCGGAGAGACATCCATCCTGACCATCGGCGGCACCGTGACACGAATTTTTTCACCTTTGGCAGCAACCCGAGCCCGCCAGTTATCAATCTGAGCCCAGTCAGCATTACCGGTCAGATTCAGGTTTCCCTGCCGGGTCTGAATCAGACCTTCGAGGGTTGAACTGACCCCGTTAAATACCAGTTTCAGGTTCGCCGATGTCATATCAACCGGCATAAAATTGGCATTAATATCAAGGCCGTCCAGCGTAGTCTGACCATAGACCCGCGGGTTCTGCAAATTACCGGATAAACGCAACTGGCTGTTCAGCATACCGGTAATTTGTTCCCCTTTCGCCAGCGCCGGATTAAACAGCCCCAGAGAAAAACCGGCAATATTCACGCTACCACTCAGATTACGGGCCCGTTGCGGATCGCTGATCCGGACACTGCCGTTCAGCTGACCGTTATTAGCAATTTTTACCCGCCAGTCAAGCTGAGCTTTTCCGCCTGCCAGCGAGGCTTTCAGGTTCAGGGCATCAAATGCAATAGGCAGTGTATTGCCCTGCACGTTCTGTTTCACCTCGACACCTTTCCCGCTGAGGGTCACATTACCTTCCGGGAGTCCTCCGTTGGCGGTCCATTTCACCCTGGCATCTCCGCTGAATACACCTTTCAGCTGAGTCTCCGCAGGTAATACCGGTTTTAACATCCCGAGGTCAAACCGGGTCAGTTGTATCCGTGCATGCCCGTCAGCACCGGCGACAATCGGTTCCGGTACACAAATCTGTGCATCAGGATTCAGCCAGCAGTGGCTGCCAATTGTGATCGTTTTCAGGGTATTTTTATAATCCAGGCTGACCGCTTTACTCAGCCGCCATTCGCCAACCGGGGTGTTAAAGCGGGTATTGTTAAGTGATCCCTGCCAGCGCTGTTGCTGGCGATCAAAGCTGCCGGTCAGGGACAACTGACCCGAAACAGGTTCACCGGCCACCGTCAGTTTCAGCTGATGCTGTT
Source organism: Tatumella sp. JGM130 (assembly GCF_018257525.1). NCBI lineage: Bacteria > Pseudomonadati > Pseudomonadota > Gammaproteobacteria > Enterobacterales > Erwiniaceae > Tatumella > Tatumella sp. JGM130. The sequence continues at coordinate 154,754 of NZ_JAERJS010000003.1, forward strand.
TTTCGTTACCATCGGCATCCAGTACCACACTGCTGATGTTAAGGGCATCCTGTTGCAGCTGTGATACCCGTAACGCAAGTTTACCGGCAATCTGCTGGCCGGAACTGACATTGCCTTTAAGGCTGACACGACGAATTTTCAATTGCTGCCAGCGTAACCCCTGTCCGTCAAGATCCGCACGAACTTCAGGCTGCTGTAAGCTACCGCGCGCCAGTATTGTTCCTTTAACCACCCCACCCAGTCCCGGCAATGCATTATCCAGGTGTGACGCATCAATGCTGGCATCCAGGTTAATCTTATCCGACAGAGATCCTTTAATATTCAGCCGGTTTTGTCCCAGTAACAGATCAATACCCGGAATATTCCATTGATTGTAACTGTTGCCGTAAAGTGAACCTTTTACATTCACCGCATTCTGCTTCACATTACCGGTAAGTAACAGTTCAGGTACCCTGATTTGCCAGCTGCCGCCATACAGACTGCCACGGGTTTTAATACTGCCGTTCAGTTTTGCCGGCCAGTCAGGATACTGTCTGGCGGTATTAATACCTGCCAGGGTTAACTCACTGTTCCAGCTGACGGCTTTGGTCCAGTCAACCAGCGCACGTAAATCAACATTTCCTTGTAATGCTGAGATACGCAGTTTATCCAGCGAGAACTGATCCGTATTCCCTTTGCCGTCCAGAGCAATATCTGCGGGAGGTATGCTGTTGCCTGAAACCGCGCTGCGCAGGGAAATCGTGTAGCCCGTCGCTTTCCCCTCAGTAGTCAGTGCCAGATTTTTCACCTGCCAGTCAGGCTCTCCGGTCAGCGGCCAGCGTAATTGCGGGCTGTTTAAACGCAATGAAAAAGGCAGCCCGATGTCAGCCGGACGGGCCATCGCCTGTAACTGTGCTTTCACTGGTCCGGAAAGATTAACTTTCAGATCTACCTGCTGTTTTGCGGCACCACTGACAGTCAGCCTGACTTTCTGGCCTTTTACCGGTGCCATATTGATATCACTGTTCAGTGTCAGGCTGAGCGGCCAGTTATCTCTGAGGCTGGCTTCGCCGCGGGCACTCAGGATCCCCTGCTGTGCGTTTATCTTCAGGGTCTGTAACTCAACTTTATTTTCCTGAGTCAGGGCCCGGAGCTGTAAACGATTAACGGTCAGGTCCGTATCCCCGGTCAGACGCAGGTTTTCGCCAAGAATATCCTCAATACGGATATCTATCGGTAAACGGAATTCGGGTAAATTCAGTAGTGGTTTAGCGAATAACGCCCGCAGCATTTCTGCCGGTGATTGCTCCGTAACAGGCTGCGAAGCTGCCGCAGCCACCGGCTGCCCTGTTCCGGACGTTGCCGAAACTGGCGGTGTGACTTTGGCAGCTTGTACGGCAACCGGCCCGGCGGCTGCCTGTGCTGCGGCTGTTTTGCTTTTTGGTAATGCCAGCAGCAGATTTTCTATCCTGGTCGGTGTCAGGGTCAGCTGACGCCCCTGCCAGTGAATCCCGCTCGAGAAACTGCCCAGAGAAATCGCCGTGTCATCGATTTTCAGATTCACATTATCCAGCCCGAGGTGACGTAACACTATCGGATACGGGGTGGAAATGTCGCCACTGCTGCTCTCTTCGGCCGGTTTCTCCGGTGATGCGGGGGCCATTTTGCTGCTGTCCACGACCACGCTGACATCTTTAAGTCCGATGTCATTAACACACACTGAAGAGTGGATCAGACATGACGCATCCAGCGATAAATGAAACTCCCCGCCGGAGACACTGACCCCGGGCATCTGATACGCCAGCCCTTTAATCGTCAGATTTCGCCAGCCACCTTCGACCTGTTGAATCTGTAAACCCGGAACCCAGCGCGCAGCGCTGTTAAGCACCAGATGTAAGCCGGGCGTAGTCCCAATCAGGAAGCCAATAATAACCACCAGCAGTAACAGAAATATCAGGATCCCTGCCAGAACTCTTTTCAATAGCGTCATAACTCCGGCCCCAACCCGATATAAAACTGTAATCCATGCTCGCCTGAATCGCCTACCGGCCGGGCGATATCCAGCTTGATCGGCCCAACCGGTGATGCCCAGCGGATCCCCACTCCGGCACCGGTTTTGAAATCAGAATCTTTGATATTATTGACCGCTTCACCGGAATCGATAAAGACTGCCCCCCACCATTTGCCCGTAAAATTATACTGATACTCGGCCGAACCGGTGGCCATTTTGGAGGCCCCGGTCAGCTTGCCATCAGAATCACGCGGTGAGATATCTTTATATTTATAGCCACGGATACTGCGGTCACCCCCGGCAAAAAAGCGCAGGTCAGGCGGGATACGGTTGAAATTACTGGTTTCTATCCAGCCAAGGTTACCACGGAATACAAAACGGTTTTTTTCGGCCAGGGTACGGATCCAGACATTTTGTGCCTGCATAATGACAAAATCGACATCCGAGCCCCACCCCGTATCAGAAACGTCGACAGAGTAACGCTGAGAGTCCCCCCATGTCGGCATCAGCCCGCCCCGTGAGCGGGTACGGTTAACACTGACCCCCGGATAAATCAGCATCGTATTATCCGATATATTCCCCTGGGTATAGTTATCCAGACTCCAGCGCAGGTTTACCGCTTTTTGCCAGCCCGACTGATTATCCCAGTAGCGGGATACTGCCAGTGTCGAGGTATCAGAACGGGTATCATTCAGGTCGGTACGCTTTACACCGCCCTGTAACAGATAATATTGTTCCAGCGGACTTTTCAGTAACGGTATTTTATAGGTCATGTCGAGCTGTTGTTCCGGCTGCGACAGGTAAGTGCTGACCGACATGCTGTGGCCGTAGTCGTTTACCCAGGGACGTTTCCACGATGCTTTAACATGGGGCCCGACATCAGTTGAGTAACCGATACCCGCTTCGGCGGTATTTTTCACTGCGGGGGTCAGTACCGCACTCACCGGTAGCACCTTATCCTGACGGGACTTACCGAATTCCGGAGATGCCACCACCGAGCTGAACCACCCGGTGGCAGATAAACGGCGGTTGAGTTCGGCTAAGTCCCGGGAACTGTAGTAGTCGCCTTTGTGATAAGGAACCAGCTGGCGCAGATACTCTTCACGGATCTGTGAGCCTGTAAAGCTGACATCACCAAACCGGTAACGCTGCCCGCTGTCATAGTCGATATCCCAGAACGCTTCATGCCGCTCAACCGAAACACCAAGCTGACTTTTTTTAAACTCACCATCAAAATAACCGTTGCGCAGAGCAATGCCGGAGAAGCCGCTTTTAAAGCTGTCGTATTTGCCCTGATTAAGTACCGTACCGACCACCGGACGTCCTGCGGCTATCCACTGTTGGTAATCAGGGTCTTTACTGCCTTCCCCCCCGACCACAATCGTGCTGCCGGCAATCTTTACCGGCGGACCGGCATCAACCTTTACGCGGATGATCGGGTTTTTACGATCCAGAGACTCAGGAGGGGTCGGAAACGTAATTACCGGTTGAAAGTAACCGAGCGCTTGCAGGCTCTGTTTAATGGAATCGGTCAGTCGTGCCTGGAAACGGTTATCCGCCGTAACTTCTTCACTGGCAATCGCTGCCAGACGGATCCGCACATTATTTTGTAATTCACCTGACAATCCCGTCAGTTGTAACTGAACGGTCGCAGCCTGAAGGGCAGGCGCTGTCAAAAGCATTACCGTCATACCAAATAGCGATAAACGTAGACGTGGCACGTAAACTCCTGTTTAAACCGGCCGTTTTCCCGGTGAGCTTTTCCGGCTATCGGTAGCCGGAAAGGCAAAAACAACGAAAAATGAAAAACTAAGATAGTTAGCGGCTATTGTCGATAAATGCTGCAGTTAACACAACACCTGGCAGTAAGATATAACGCTATTTTTCGGTTTAATGACGTAATGATGGCGGTAAAGCTAAGATAAAAAACCAGCACAGACTGTTTTACGACAGATTATTTTGGCGATGAAAATTTGTTCATCTTTCCCTCTGGCGGCCTCTCTGTGGCTGCTGCTATAATCGCTTCTTCAGGAAAGCCTGAGCCGTTCTGTCTGAGAGGTACGCTAATTAAGCTGCCGGACAGACATTTTTGGCGCGGATAGCCGATGTTACTGATATAAGCACTGTCAGCGCACGAGAAGGTCTATGTTGCCCACGCCAAAAATGACAAGAGTATAAACACTGGACCCTTTATGTTAGATAGCTTATTTGTCATTTTATTACTGATAGTCATCAGTTCTTTTTTCTCCCTGTCTGAAATTTCTCTGGCCGCTGCACGCAAAATAAAACTGAAATTGCTGGCAGATGACGGTGATGTCCGTGCCCAGCATATCCTGAAGATGCAGGAATCCCCGGGCATGTTCTTTACCGTAGTACAGATTGGTCTGAACGCGGTTGCCATCCTCGGCGGTATCGTCGGTGATGCTGCATTTTCCCCGGCATTCAGTTCGCTGTTCTCACGCTTCTTTGCACCGGAAATTGCCGATCAGCTGAGTTTTATCTGCTCTTTCACCATCGTCACCAGCCTGTTTATTCTGTTTGCAGACCTGACACCAAAACGTATCGGGATGATTGCACCGGAAGCCATTGCTCTGCGTATCATCCACCCGATGCGTTTTTGTCTGATGATCTTCCGGCCACTGGTGTGGTTTTTTAACGGTATGGCGAATAATATTTTCCGCCTGTTTAAAATTCCAATGGTCCGCAAAGATGACATCACCCCTGATGATATCTACGCGGTCGTCGAAGCCGGGGCGCTGGCCGGGGTACTGCGTAAACAGGAACATGAACTGATTGAAAATGTCTTTGAGCTGGAGTCACGCACTGTGCCTTCATCCATGACATCGCGGGAAAATATTGTCTGGTTCGATTTGAATGAAGATGAAGAAAGTCTGAAGTCAAAAATTGCACAGCACCCGCATTCTAAATTCCTGGTCTGTAATAACGATATTGACCATATTATTGGTTATGTTGACTCCAAGGAGCTATTACTGCGGGTGCTGGGGAATCAGAGCCTGACCCTTAACAGCGGCGTGCAGATCCGCTCTGCACTGATTGTTCCTGACACACTGACCCTGTCTGAAGCGCTGGAAAGCTTTAAATCTGCCGGGGAAGATTTTGCAGTGATCATGAACGAATATGCATTAGTGGTGGGCATTATCACACTGAATGATGTGATGACCACTCTGATGGGTGACCTGGTCGGTCAGGGCTTTGAAGAACAGATCGTTGCCCGTGATGCTAACTCATGGCTGGTCGAAGGAGGAACCCCGATCGATGATGTGATGCGGGTGCTGAACATTGACGAATTTCCCCATTCGGGTAATTACGAAACCATTGGCGGCTTTATGATGTACATGCTGCGTAAAATCCCGAAACGTACCGATTTTGTGATGTTTTCGGGGTATAAGTTCGAAGTGGTGGATATCGACAGCTACCGGATTGACCAATTACTGGTCACCAGAATAGATGAACGCCCGGCAATGCTGGCCCCTGCCGGCACTATTGTCGCAGACGAGAATATCTCTGCCAGTTAAATGATTCAGGGCGCCTTCCGGCGCCCTGGCTTTATTAACAATACTCAGCCTGTAAACGCAGCACCTGGCGGTTAATTTCCGACATCACATTCAGTTGCTGCTTATCTTTTACAGTCGGCAGTAACAACCTGCCCTTATCGAAGTCAAAAGCCCCGATACCGCGAATATATAAGCGGCCTTTAAACAAAATTTTCACGTATTTAGCGATTTGCAGAGGGTTGTATCGCTGAAAAATCTTCATCCTTTCGATCCTTACTTGCTGATGCCCTGATATCCGCAACCGGATATCACTGCTATGACCACAATTTACCGGTAAATTGTCACACTGCTCAATCAGATAAACCATAAAAATGGTATGGATTAGTCTTATATTTTGTTTATCTATGTTAATACAGTATAAAAATCACATCTGTGCAGTAGCACACAATTATTTAACAACTGATGGCGACATATAATGCCGGGCATATATGTCAGTAAGATGATCACTGCACAGAAGAGTGGCCGTACCGCAGTTAAGGGTGTTGCAGAGAAAAGTGCGTAGCAAGCCGGTAAGGGATACAGCACAGGGCACGCCGGCGCCCCCGCGGGCTGAATAGGATTAGCCCGCCGATGCAGTCCGGCGGGAGAGAATGGTCAGAACACACTGACCCGGAAACCGGGATTGAGGAAGGACTCACGTGGCGTATAATCCAGTGTTTTTCCGGTCCAGTCAGTGACATGCGCCCCGGCAGCTTTTGCTACAGCATGTCCGGCCCCCGTGTCCCAGATATTCGTCGGTCCGAAACGCGGGTAGAGTTGTGCTTTGCCCTCTGCGACCAGACAAAACTTCAGGGATGATCCGACAGACGTGGTCTGATGTTCTCCCAGTTGTTGCAGATACTCTTTCAGTTCACTATCAGCATGGGAACGGCTTACCACAACCAGCGGCGGATTTGCCTGCTGCACCTGAATCTGACGGCGGTCCCCCTGTGTTTCTTTCCAGGCTTTTCCTTCCGCGGCAAAATACATCAGGTCCGTCGCGGGTGCATAGACAACACCTGCAACCGGCACCCCCTGCTCAATCAGGGCGATATTTACCGTGAACTCTCCGTTACGACGTATAAACTCTTTAGTGCCATCGAGCGGATCAACCAGCCAGTAACGCTGCCACTGCTGACGTTCTGGCCAGCTTACGGGTGACTCTTCCGATAGCACCGGAATATCCGGAGTTATTCGGCTCAGCCCGTCGAGGATCACATGATGAGCTGCTATATCCGCGGCGGTCACCGGGGAATTATCTGCTTTATGCAGGATGTCCGGCGGCTGTTCGGCATTATATATCTGCATAATTTCCACACCGGCTGCTCTCGCTAACTGACAGAGTTGTTCCAGCATTATTCACCCCCTTCATGTTCGGCACCCCACAGAGAAGTGCGCCGTCATTAGTTGTCGTTTTTTCAGTGTACCGTATTTTCTCTGCTGACGCAGAGAGGGTGGCGGGAACAGATATCGCTGACAACACCCTGAGCGAATCCGTCATCCCGCGCCAGGTCTACGGGCGCAGGCAAAAAAAACCGGCCCTGTGGCCGGTTCAGATTAATGCAGTGAATTACAGAATATCCAGTAACTCTACTTCGAAGACCAGAGTGCTCAGCGGAGGAATTGATGCACCGGCACCACGCTCGCCGTATGCCAGCTGCTGAGGGATCACCAGCTCCCACTTCGAGCCTACCGGCATCAGGGTCAGAGCTTCAATCCAGCCCGCGATAACGCCGCTGACAGGGAATTCTGCCGGTTCACCACGCTGTACAGAACTGTCGAATACGGTGCCATCGATCAGTTTGCCTGTATAGTGTACGCGGACACGATCCTGACGCGAAGGTATCGCTCCTTCACCCTGAGTCAGTACGCGGAATTGCAGACCAGACTCAGTGCTGCTGACGCCTTCACGCTGACGATTTTCTTCAAGATATTTCAGCCCTTCTGCTGCCATAACCTGAGTACGTTCCTGACGAACCGCTTCAGCGCGTTCATGAACTTCACGCAGTGCGCGATGTACGACGTCCACAGGGACAGCCGGCGAATTTCCTTCCAGCGCATCACGCAGGCCGGCGAGTAAAGCTTCAGGCTGTAACCCTTGTAAACCTGATTCCAGCAGTTGCTGCCCGACCTGCAGACCAATACCGTAACTAGCCTGTGCTTCAACGCTATCAAAAGAAAGAGTCGTCATTTCTGTTCCTGATTTATCTTAAAAAAGTGAAACGGCAGCATAACAGCGCACGCCGCCGGGGTAAAACCGAACCTGCTGCTGGTGACTTTTTTTTCTGAAAGATGAACAATAGTCAGCTTAAGGTGCGTATATCCGCCGGCCGGTGATAACTACGACGGCAGTTCAGCATCGCGACTATCATTATCTGTGTAAGAAGAGAGACAAAATGGGCCAATTTGCCCGCCGTAATCCCCCTGTCACCCGGAACCGCGTAGCCGCTGTCCTGAGGGCCGCACGCCCCGCAGCCATACGCAAATTAATTACCCCGCAACAGGACACCACTATGCGGAAACAGAAAAAAAATATCAGTCCGGATTCACTGATTAGTAATATCCGGCAATGGCCAGAAAAGTTGCACTGGCTGGATCCCCTGCCGCTGACTCACCGCTGGGGAATATTTATCGGTCTGTTGCTGATAATCACGGGTTTTTTATTACCGGGTCAGTCCACGCAATTTCCGGTACAACGGTCCGTGAATACTTCACAGGCGATAATGCAGGCACAGCTGGATAATAGCAGTGATAGCTCGTCATCGTTGCCAGCCCCTTCGTCAGATGATCCGCAGGGACAATGGCATAATTACCAGATAAGCGATGGGCAGACGCTGGCTCAGCTATTCCGTGATAATAATTTACCGGTCAGTGATGTGTTTGCGATGGCAAACGCAGAGGGTACAGATAAGCCTTTAAGTAATTTACAGGCAGGACAGCAGATTCGGCTGCGGATTAATGCCCGTGGCACCGTGACAGCCCTGACACTGAATAACAGCAACGGACCCGTGCTTTTTACCCGTCAGAGCAACGGCAGCTTTATCCGGGCGCAGTAAAACTGTCTGTCATGCAGGCGGACTGTACAAACAAAAACGCCGGCACAAGGCCGGCGTTTTCGCATTACTGCAAATTATGCAGCAACGACGTTAACAACCAGTTTAGCAACTACTTCGCTATGAACCTGGAAATTAACTTCGTATTCGCCGGTAGAGCGCAGAACGCCTTCGGCTAAACGAACTTCGCTTTTCGCAACGTCAACGCCGGCAGCAGATACTGCATCAGCGATATCGCGTGCGCCGATAGAACCAAACAGTCTGCCACCGTCACCGGCTTTAGAAGTAATGGTTACTGTCGCCAGTGCGTTGATTTTCTCAGCACGGGCATTGGCAGCAGCCTGAGTTTCAGCTTGTTTAGCTTCCAGCTCAGCACGACGAGCTTCGAAAAACTCGATGTTAGTTTTAGTTGCAGGGACAGCTTTACCCTGTGGAACCAGGAAGTTACGAGCGTAGCCCGCTTTTACGTTTACCTGATCACCCAGGTTACCCAGGTTTGTTACTTTATCAAGCAGAATAACTTGCATTACCTTATCCTCTCAAAGTCGTTAATGGACAGTGGCCGATTACTGATGACGATCAGTGTACGGCAGCAGAGACAGGTAGCGCGCGCGCTTGATAGCACGGGCCAGCTGACGCTGGTATTTTGCGCGAGTACCGGTAATACGGCTCGGTACAATTTTGCCACTTTCAGTGATGTAGTTTTTCAGCGTTGCGATATCTTTATAATCGATCTCTTGAACGCCTTCCGCGGTGAAACGGCAGAACTTGCGACGACGGAAATAACGTGCCATTAGGCTAGTCTCCAGAATCTATCAATTCAATCTGCTCGGCATGTAACACTATTCGGCTTTGTCCTGTCGCTGCCTGATGGCAATGCAGGAAACCTTCCAGAATAAGTTGCGTGCCGACCGTTATATGTTGAGTAATCTGCTGATGTTCGTTACCACTGACAATAACAGGGATACGACACCATGCATGCCGGGATAATCCGGCTTCCTCCTGTAAGGATTTATGCTCAAGCACAAACTGACAGTGAGGAATTCCTGAGGGGCTGGTCTTTCTGACAACCTTGCCACAGACATTGCCGGACAGGTGCAGACGATTAGCCACCCTCATGGATTACTCTTCAGTTTCCTCAGCATCTGAGTCATCAGTGGTTTCGTTAGCGAAGTCTTCACGACGATCACGACGTTCTTCTTTCGCTTTAACCATTGGTGACGCTTCAGTTACCGCGTTTTTAACGCGCATAACCATGCTACGGATAACGGCGTCGTTGAAGCGGAAATTAGTTTCCAGCTCATCGATAACACTCTGCGGAGCTTCAACGTTCAACAGAACGTAGTGTGCTTTGTGCAGTTTGTTGATCGGGTAAGCCAGCTGACGGCGACCCCAGTCTTCCAGACGGTGGATCGTGCCTTCTGCACCGGTGATAGCACCAGTGTAACGCTCGATCATTCCTGGAACCTGCTCGCTCTGGTCAGGATGGACCATAAATACGATTTCGTAATGACGCATCGGTTGCTCCTTACGGATTATTCAGCCTCCTGTCAGGGTCAGCCGCGGCCCATGGAAGCAAGGAACGTGTTTAAGTGCGGCCGAAAAATTGACGCGTAATAATACTGACCCTGAGGGCGAAATTCAAGCAATTAAATCACGAATAATGACAAAGATTGCATCACCATAATATGGCGTAGCAGCGATTAGCGGCACTACCGCTAACAGACTATAATAATGCCACTTTACAGGAGGAACAGATGAAGATGATATTCCGGATGTTCTGTGCTGCAACCCTTTGTTCGGCAGTAACTTTCCCGGCCGTCGCAGGGCAGCAAACCAGCTTAAATACGCTTATCCATAGCCCGCAGGGCCGTCAGCAATTTTCACAGCTGGTCACAGGACAACATCTGCCTGACTGGGTAAAGAAAGGGGGGACCGAAACGCCGGCACAGCCGGTGACGCTGAACGGTGAGCGGTATCAGGTATATTATGCCTGTAAACCGCATAACTGCTCTGCCGAACAGTTCGCCCTGCTTTACTCGCCGGCAGAAGGCACAATGAGTGGTGTATTTGTTCGTCATGATGAAAGACGTCATACGGAGCAATTACGCTGGCTGAACCTGAGTGACAAATTATCCATTGATGGCAGAACCGTATTATATGCGGCCATTACCGGCAGCCTGGAAAATCACCCCGATGATTTCAACTATACCGCCAGCCACTGACTGACAGCCCGGCCGGTGGCAGAGTAAAGCAATATTCTGTGCCACGCCGGGAGCACTCCCGGCACAGCAGCTGTAGTTATGACTGACGCTGGCGTACCGCTTCGAACAGACAGATTCCTGTCGCCACCGATACATTCAGTGATGACACACTGCCCGACATAGGAATACTGATAAGTTCATCACAGTGTTCACGGGTCAGACGGCGCATTCCGTCACCTTCTGCTCCCATCACCAGTGCCATAGGTCCGGTCATTTTACTCTGGTACAGATTGTGGTCGGCTTCGCCGGCAGTGCCGACAATCCACACATGGTAGTCCTGCAACAAACGCATGGTACGAGCCAGGTTAGTTACACGGATCAAAGGCACCGATTCGGCAGCACCACAGGCGACTTTCCTGGCGGTCGCGTTCAGTGAAGCAGAACGGTCTTTCGGTACGATGACCGCATGGACTCCGGCCGCATCAGCACTACGCAGGCATGCGCCCAGGTTATGCGGATCCGTCACTCCGTCGAGGATCAACAGGAAAGGCTGTTCAGTTTTTTCCAGCAAATCAGGCAGATCACCTTCCTGATAATGACGGCCGGGTTTAACGCTGGCAATAATCCCCTGGTGAACTGCGCCTTCGGCTTTGCTGTCCAACCACTGGCGGGTCGCTACCTGAACAGCAACCCCCTGAGCTTCCAGTGCGGCGACCAGCGGTTGCAGACGGCGATCATCGCGCCCTTTCAGAATAAATACTTCCTGAAAACGTTGCGGGTCACGCTCCAGTAAGGCCTCTACGGCATGAATACCAAAAATAATTTCGCTCATAACTCAGTTCAATGGTTGGACGTTAATAACAGGCGCTTTCCGGGGGACGGAAAGCGCCCTGAATAAGGGAATCAGTCAGCTTTCTTCGCGACTGCTTTGCCCTTTCTGGCTGCACGTTTCGCTTTAGTTGCTGCCGCGATTTTACGTGTTTTCTCTGATACTTTTTTGCCTTTTTTCACCGGTTGTGCCGGAGTTTCGGGCTGGCTGCTGTTCTGCGCAATTTTCTTTTTTGCAGAACGCTTTTTTCCTGATTTCTTTTTATCCGCGCGGAAGCTGCTGTCAGCCTCAAAGTTCTTTGCTGACCCCGTTTCGCGGCGACGCTTACCGGCAGAAGATGCCGATTGTTTTTCTTTCTCACGGGCGGTTTTACCTGCTCCGCGAGGCTGACGCTTACTGGAGATCAGCGCAAAATCAATCTTACGCTCATCCATATGTACCGCATCGACCCGGATCTCGACAATATCACCCAACCGGTAGGTGTGTGCACCGGACTCGCCGATCAACCGCTGACCTACCGCATCAAAACGGTAATAGTCATTATCCAGCGTCGAAACGTGTACCAGGCCATCGATAAACAGATCATTGAGGCGTACAAAAAAGCCGAAGCCGGTCACACTGGAAATCACACCGCTAAAGGTATTCCCCACCTGATCCTGCATAAAGTCGCATTTCAGCCAGTCGGCAACATCACGGGTCGCTTCATCAGCCCGGCGCTCAGTCATTGAACAGTGCTGACCTAATTGCAGCATCTGTTGCAGATCATAGTGATAGCCGCCGGTCGGTGTACTGTTTGCTTGTAATTCCCCGGCATTTTTCGCCAGCAGATACTTGATTGCACGGTGCAATAACAAATCCGGATAGCGACGGATAGGCGACGTAAAGTGCGCATAGGAGGCAAGTGCCAGACCGAAGTGCCCCCGGTTTTCCGGATCATAAACCGCCTGCTTCATCGAACGCAGCAGCATGGTCTGTAACATTTCCGCATCGGGCCGGTCGGCAATTTTTTCCAGCAACTCAGAATAATCGAGCGGAGCGGGTTTGTTCCCCCCTGACAGGCTCAGGCCCAGCTCACTAAGGACCGTACGGAAGCTCTTGATACTGTCTTCTGAAGGTCGATCATGGTCACGGAATAACGCAGGTTCCTGGTATTTTTCGACAAAACGTGCTGAGGCAATATTAGCCAGGATCATACATTCTTCGATAAGTTTATGGGCATCATTACGTACCGTACGCTCAACCCGTTCAATACGGCGTTCCGCATTGAAAATAAACTTAGCTTCTTCAGTTTCGAAAGAAATGCCTCCGCGCTGAGCACGGGAGGTTTCCAGCACCTGGTACATACGATGCAGTTCTTCCAGGTCACCGACCAGTGGTGCGTAATGTTCACGCAATTCCTGATCCCCCTGCAGAATATTCCAGACCTTGTTATAGGTCAGGCGGGCATGGGAATTCATTACCGCTTCGTAGTGTTTATAACCACTCAGTTTACCGGCCGCAGAAATCGTCATTTCACACACCATACACAGACGATCGACCTGCGGATTCAGTGAACACAATCCGTTAGACAGGACTTCCGGCAGCATAGGTACGACCTGTGAAGGGAAATACACGGAGGTGCCGCGCTGCTGAGCTTCATTGTCCAGTTCACTGCCGGGACGAACATAGTAACTGACATCGGCAATCGCAACCCACAGCCGCCAGCCGCCACCCCGTTTTTTCTGGCAGTAGACCGCATCATCAAAATCACGGGCATCTTCGCCATCGATGGTGACTAACGGCAGGTGACGTAAATCGATGCGTCCGGCTTTCGCCTGCTCCGGAACCTGCTCGCTAAGCGCAGCCATTTGCTGCTCAACGGCTTCCGGCCAGCTGTGGGGAATTTCATGGGTACGCAGGGCCATATCCACGGCCAGGCTGGTGCCCATATCATCGCCAAGGATCTCGATCACCCGGCCAATGGCTTTCGCGCGGCGGGTCGGACGTTTTTCAAGTTCGACCACAACCACTGCCCCCATCCGCGCATTCAGGGTAAATTCCGGTTCAATAAGAATATCAAAACTCAGACGGCTATCATCGGGCACCACAAAACCGGCACCGGCGTCGACAAAGTAACGTCCGACAATCTGGTTATTGCGGGGTTCAACCACCCGCACCACCCTGGCTTCACGCCGGCCTTTACGGTCGGAACCTCCTGGCTGAGCCAGAATAATGTCGCCATGCATACAGAATTTCATCTGCTCAGCTGACAGATACAGGTCATCTTTGGAATTTTCTATCCGCAGGAAACCGTAGCCGTCACGGTGCCCTATCACTTTACCGCGCAGCAAATCCAGCCGTTCCGGTAAGGCATAGCACTGACGACGGGTAAAAACTAATTGTCCGTCGCGCTCCATCGCTCTCAGGCGGCGGCGCAACGCTTCGATCTGTTCTTCACCGCTGATACCCAGCTCACGGCCGAGTTCTTCACGGTTAGCAGGTTTTTCACGTTTATCTAAATGGGCAAGGATAAATTCCCTGCTGGGGATCGGATTATCATATTTTTCCGCTTCCCGTTGCTGAAAAGGGTCTTTTGACACAGGTACCTCCAATGTCATGAATGTGTATTTACCACAGCGGCATCCGTGATAAAAATTTTATATAAGTTGTCGTTATTTTGAACGATATCCGCAAGCGTATAGTTATCCAGTTCTTTCAGAAATTGTTCCATTGCACTATGTAACGCTGCTTTCAGGCGGCAGGCCGGGGTAATAGCACACTCATCACAATTCACTAGCTGTAAAGGTTCTAACTTTCGTACTACTTCACCGAGATTAATCGCTTGTGCAGGCATGCCAAGACGAATACCACCATGCTTTCCGCGACTGGTCTGAACAAAGCCCTCGCGGCTTAACTGGTTAATAATTTTAACCATATGGTGTCGCGAAACGCCATAGACATCCGTCACTTCAGTGATACTTGTCATCTGCTGCTCCGGTAAGGTTGCCATAAAAATCAACGCCCGAAGACCGTAATCTGTAAAGCTGGTTAGCTGCACTGTTTCCTCATCGTGTTCGCCGGATAAAAATGGCGCAGTGATTAAGCAAAAGGAACCTCTGTATATTGATAATAAACCAGAGTTCAGGATGCCGGAGAATTATTTAAACAACCAATGAACCGGATCAGAAAACAGGAGGAAAGGAAAACGCTGGCAGGAAAGACAAAGGCCGGAATAATTCCGGCCTGAGTATGATTAAGCATCAAACGGGTCGCGCAAAATCATCGTTTCACTACGGTCAGGACCGGTTGAAATAATATCCACCGGTACGCCGGTCAGTTCTTCAATACGTTTAATATAGTCATGGGCAGCTTTCGGCAATCCTTCCGGTGTTTTAACGCCGAAAGTTGTTTCGCTCCAGCCAGGCATTGTTTCATAAATTGGCTCAATACCTTCCCAGCCTTCTGCTGCCAGCGGAGTCGTCGTCACTTCACGACCATCCGGCATCCGGTAACCGACACAGATCTTAACGGTTTCCAGACCATCCAGTACATCCAGCTTAGTCAGACAGAAACCTGACAGGGAGTTGATTTGCACCGCACGGCGCACTGCGACTGCATCCAGCCAGCCAGTACGACGACGGCGGCCGGTGGTGGCACCAAACTCATTACCTTTCTGTCCCAGGAACTCACCCGTTTCATCAAACAGTTCGGTCGGGAACGGACCCGCACCGACACGGGTTGAATAGGCTTTCACGATACCCAGCACATAATCAACATAACGCGGGCCCAGACCTGAACCGGTCGCAACACCCCCGGCGGTGGTATTCGATGAAGTCACATACGGATAAGTACCGTGATCGATATCCAGCAATGTCCCCTGAGCACCTTCAAACATAACCAGATCACCGCGTTTACGGGCGTTATCCAGTAATTCAGAAACGTCTACCACCATGCCGGTCAGAATGTCGGCGATCGCCAGAACATCATCGAGGACTTTCTGGTATTCAACCGGTTCGGCTTTGTAATAATGGACCAGCTGGAAGTTGTAATATTCAACAATTTCTTTCAGCTTAACGGCGAACGTTTCTTTATCAAACAGGTCACCTACACGTAAACCGCGGCGGGCCACTTTGTCTTCATAAGCAGGGCCAATACCACGTCCGGTAGTCCCGATGGCTTTATCGCCGCGCGCTTTTTCGCGAGCCAGATCCATCGCCACATGATATTGCAGAATTAACGGACAAGCTTCAGATAACAGCAGACGTTCGCGTACCGGTATACCGCGATCTTCCAGGCCTTTCATCTCTTTCATCAATGCTTCAGGAGACAAAACCACGCCATTACCAATAATGCTGGTAACGTTATCGCGCAGGATACCTGATGGAATTAAGTGGAGGACGGTTTTTTCACCGTTGATGACCAGTGTGTGACCGGCATTGTGGCCACCCTGATAGCGAACAACATATTTCGCACGTTCAGTCAGAAGATCTACGATTTTACCTTTGCCTTCGTCACCCCATTGGGTGCCAAGTACGACGACGTTCTTACCCATTTTCCAAAACCACCGATTGCTTAAAAAAGGATTCTACCATCTGAAATAGTCTCTTTCAGCATTTTTAGCATACGGTTGCGTACTTTTTTTGCGGTGATTTTATTCAGTATCGTAAAACCCGCAGACTTCAGCGACTGACCATATAATAGATCACGATTCCCGCGACCACCAGTCCGCCACCGAAACGTCGTAATACGTTATCAGGCAGTTTTACCATCGCGGCAATAAATTTACGCCAGCCTCCGGGATAGAGCATCGGCCCGAGGCCTTCCAGAACCAATACCAGCGCTAACGCCATCCAGATTGTTGTATTCATCTTGCGGTCCAATAGAAAAGGCCGGCAAACGCCGGCCTGTCAGTGTAAAACAGTAAAATCAGTGACTTGCAGCGGTTGACGGTGATTTCATAAAACGTAAGAAATCATTGTCCGGGCTCATTACAATCACGTCTTTATTGCCACGGAAGCTGTTTTCATAAGCGGTCAGACTTCTGATAAAGGCATAAAAATCAGGATCTTTACTGAAAGCATCTGCAAACAGTTTTGCGGCTTCTGCATCCCCTTCACCACGGGTAATCAGAGCCTGGCGTTGTGCTTCAGCCAGAGTCTTAGTGACCTGATAGTCAGCCTGAGCGCGCAGCTTTTCAGCCTCTTCCTGTCCCTGAGAACGCTGACTACGGGCAACAGATTCACGTTCCGCACGCATACGATTATAAATAGCCCCTGACACTTCAGCAGGCAGGTTGATCTGTTTGATACGAACATCAACAACATCAATCCCCAGTGCGGCCATACTGTTTGGATTTACCGCAGCCACTTTCCCCTGAGTCTCCTTCTCTACCCTTGCCGCCGCGCTGGCAATGGCATCATCTGCGGCCGGGGTTTGCACATCGTCGTCACTGCCGGCACTGCCGGTATTCAGGGCATCCCGTACATCCGTCGTCAGGCGGCCACGTGAATCGGTAACGATATCACGCACATCCAGCCGGCCGATTTCAGAACGCAGACGGTCACTGAACTTACGTTTCAGTAATAACTCAGCCTGGGAGATATCTCCGCCACCGGTCGCCAGATAGTAACGACTGAAATCACTGATCCGCCATTTAATGTATGAATCAACGATCAGATCTTTTTTCTCTTTGGTCACAAAACGGTCGGCCTGGTTATCCATGGTCTGGATACGTGCATCCAGTGTTTTTACGGTCTCAAAGAAAGGCACTTTGAAATGCAGACCCGGCGTATACACCAGCGGTTTATTCTCGCTGTCACGTAACACTTTACCGAAACGAACCACGATACCGCGTTGTCCTTCCGGGATAACGAACATTGAGGTGAACAATAACACCACCACAATCACAGCCACTACAATTACAGACTTACGCATTATTCATCTCCTCCATCACGCTGGCCATCATTGCGCAGCGCATTCGCCCGTCGCTGATCCATAACACTTTCCGGCGAAAAGCCTGAGGTATTACGACGCATGCTGACTTCAGAAGAGGAAACCGATGACGGTTTAAGCGGTGTCATCGGGGCGACTGCTTTTTCCCGGGTCACTGCAGCAGTGCCGCCTTTCAATAGCTGATCCAGCGGCATAACCATCAGGTTATTACTTTTGTCATTGACGATAACTTTACGGGTCTGGGACATAACCCGTTCCATAGTGTCCAGATACAAACGTTCTTTGGTGATCTGTGGCGCGGCTTTATATTCCGGTAAAATCTCGGCGAAACGGGCGACTTCACCCTGAGCTTCCAGCACAGTACGTTCTTTATAAGCACGTGCTTCCTCAAGAATACGCTGAGCCTGGCCGTTAGCCCGTGGCTGTACTTCATTCGCATAGGCTTCAGCCTCACGAACATATTGTTCACGATTTTCACGCGCAGCGATTGCATCATCAAATGCCGCTTTTACTTCTTCAGGCGGACGGGCAGCCTGGAAGTTAACATCCAGCACACTGATACCCATATTGTAAGGGCGAATAGTATCTTCAATCTCACGCTGAGTTTCGCTACGCACGACAGTACGTCCTTCCGTCAGCACACGATCCATGGTTGAACGACCAATCACACCGCGTAATGCACTGTCAGTCGCCTGACGCAGACTGTCATCAGCATTGGTTACCGAATACAGGTAACGTTCGGGATCCGTGACCCGGTACTGAACGTTCATTTCCACCCGCACTACGTTTTCATCGGAAGTCAGCATTACTCCGGAGGTCGCCAGTTCCCGAACGGCTTCTACGTTGACCGGACGGACATTATCAATAAATGTCGGTTTCCAGTTCAGCCCGGGACCTACCAGATGGCTGAACTGCCCGAAACGGGTGACGACCCCGCGTTCAGCTTCGCCAATGGTGTAAAATCCGCTGGCGGCCCAGACCGCCACCACAACTACCGCAACAATGCCTGCAATTTTTCCGGTGGACGGACCATCGCCTTCTGATTTTCCTCCACCAAATTTCCCCAGTTTACTGCTGAGTTTTCGGAAAATGTCGTCCAAATCAGGAGGGCCCTGATCACGACCCCCACGATTTCCCCCGGAGTTGCCGCCTTTATTATTGCTGCTTCCCCACGGGTCGCGGTCCTGTCCGTTATTACCGGGCTGATTCCACGCCATGCTTATACTCCATTTATAGTAGTGCGGTGATAATTTAACGTAAGTGCGGTGGTATCCGATATTGAGATACTATTATTCAGGTATTGCTAAAAATCAGACAATATAATCAATGACTGAGGGCTCCTGCTTGCACAGGCGCCGCCAGTCAACAATTGGCATACGGATCTGTATTCCGGTACTGCCGTCTTCTTCATTCCACTCTTTTTCTATCGCATGCAGCTGATAGAAGCGGCTGCGTAACTTACCGGCTTCCGGTGGCAGTCGCAGCTGATAGCTGGCAATTTCACCAGCCAGCCGTTCAGACAAGGCCTGCCAGAGTAACGGCAGTCCGACACCACTGCGGGCAGATAACCACACCCGTACCGGCATATTCTCTTCATTACGATCAATACGCGGCTCAAAATCGTCCAGCATATCGATTTTATTCATCACCAGTAATGCCGGAATTTCATCTGCTTCAATTTCGGCCAGTACGTCATTGACCGCATCAATATTTTCGCTGACCCGTAAATCGGCGGCATCAATAACATGCATCAGTAAAGAAGCCTGCCGGGTTTCCTGTAATGTGGCTTTAAACGCAGCCACCAAATCATGAGGCAAATGGCGGATAAATCCGACGGTATCGGCCAGCACAACTTCACCGACATCAGCAACCTGTAACCGGCGCAGTGTCGGGTCAAGGGTGGCAAATAACTGGTCTGCCGCATACACCTCTGCGGAAGTCACCGCATTAAACAGTGTTGATTTCCCGGCATTGGTATATCCCACCAGCGAAACCGTGGGTACGTCAGCTTTTGCACGTGCCTGGCGCCCCTGTTCGCGCTGCTTCTCTACCCGTGACAGGCGCGATAATATCAGGCTGATACGATTACGCAGTAAACGACGGTCAGTCTCCAGCTGGGTTTCCCCCGGGCCACGCAGTCCTATTCCGCCCTTCTGACGTTCAAGGTGTGTCCAGCCCCGTACCAGGCGGGTTGCCAGATGACGTAGCTGGGCAAGCTCAACCTGCAATTTACCTTCGTGAGTACGGGCCCGTTGTGCAAAGATATCCAGAATAAGTCCGGTACGATCGACCACCCGGCATTGACATAAACTTTCCAGGTTACGTTCCTGGGCTGGTGACAGTGCATGATCAAACAGTACTACCGACGCACCGGTCGCTTTCACTGCTTCGGCAATTTCTGCCGCTTTGCCTTCACCAACGAAGTATTTGGGATGGGGAGCTTTACGGCTTCCGGTCACGACCTGGAGTGATTCAACACCTGAAGAAGAAACCAGTGTTTCAAATTCTTCTAAATCCTCCACGTCCCGGTCCTGTGAAAACCAGATATGTACCAGTACGGCCTGCTCGCCGGCATCATAACGCTCAAACAAGCGAAAACCTCTCTTTAAAAAAGACCAGGACGGGAAACACTAAATTGTTGCCAGCCCTGGCATGCGAGTGACTAATTACTCTGCGCTGTCACCGTCTTGTTGTGACTGTGTCGGTGCTGTCCCGTTATTATGATAGTTGCTACCACCTGCCGGAGCATTGGTGTGATGAGACACAGGACGAGAAGGCACCACGGTAGAAATCGCGTGCTTATAGACCATCTGACTAACGGTATTTTTTAACAGAATGACAAACTGATCAAATGACTCGATCTGACCTTGCAATTTAATGCCATTCACCAGATAAATCGAAACCGGTACACGTTCGCGACGCAACGCGTTCAAAAACGGGTCTTGTAATGATTGCCCTTTAGCCATTCTATCTTTTCCTTATATGCTTGTTGTTTATTATTTCAGAACCAACAGTGTAAAAATTGCGAAAAATTTTGCGCACGGTAACGAATCAATTGTACACAATCACCGAATGTTAGCACTAACTACCTGCATAATCGCATCTTGTGCCAATGCGGGTTGATCACTGTCAAGCCAGTGAACATTTTGCCAGCCACGTAACCAGGTCATCTGCCGTTTTGCCAGCTGTCGTGTGGCACAGATTCCGCGAAAAACCATTTCATCGTAATCTGTTTCACCCGATAAAAATGCCCACATCTGGCGATAGCCCACACAGCGAATTGACGGCATATCCGTATGCAGATCACCTCGTGCAAATAATTCCCGTGCTTCAGCCTCAAAGCCCGACGCCAGCATCTGCTGAAAACGTAACGCAATGCGCTCATGCAATAATTCCCGGGTTGCAGGCGCAATAGCGAACTGCATCACATCGTAGGGTAACGTTTCACCAGAAATTTTTGTCAGCTCAGTTAAAGTTTTACCCGAAATCAGGAAAACTTCCAGTGCCCTTGAGAGTCTCTGCGGATCATTCGGATGAATACGCAGACCCGCTTCAGGATCTATCTGACATAAATCACGATGCAGGGACTCCCATCCCTCATTTTTCGCTCTGTCTTCCAGCTGTTTGCGGACTTCAGGGTTTGCCGCAGGCAACGGTGACAATCCCTCAAGTAACGCTTTGAAATAGAGCATCGTTCCGCCAACAAGCAACGGAATACGCCCGTCTCTTACAATATCATCCATTTCTTTCAGCGCATCACGACAGAAATCTGCCGCTGAATATGCTTCAGCAGGATCCCGGATATCCAGCAACCGGTGCGGCGCCAGGGCCAGTTCTTCTGCCGAAGGTTTTGCGGTACCGATATCCATCCCTTTATAGATCAACGCAGAATCGACACTGATAATTTCCACCGGCAGCTTCTGGCGCAATGCAATGGCCTGTGCCGTTTTTCCGGAGGCTGTCGGCCCCATTAAAAATATCGCCTTCGGCCGGCTGGCCTGGTTTATTTCACTCATTTTTCAACGCTTCAAAGACATTATCTAAATCTACTGCCTGCAATAAGCCTGCCGGAGGTGCTGAAACCAGCGACGGTGTCAGCCTCTCCAGATCTGCCAGTAAGGCAATAGCCTGTGAGTGATTCCATTCCGAGTGAACAGTGTGGCAACGTGACGCCAGCCACTGGGCGAGTTGCTCTGCACCGACCTCTGACTGCAGGGCAAGATAGCCTAACAGTTCCGGAATCAAGTTTTGTAAATTTTGTGTTCGTAATGGTAAAGGCACACCACGTAAGGTCACATGCTGCGCATCTGTCGCAAAATCCATTC
Organism: Tatumella sp. JGM130; assembly: GCF_018257525.1. Taxonomy (NCBI): domain Bacteria; kingdom Pseudomonadati; phylum Pseudomonadota; class Gammaproteobacteria; order Enterobacterales; family Erwiniaceae; genus Tatumella; species Tatumella sp. JGM130. The sequence continues at coordinate 176,640 of NZ_JAERJS010000003.1, forward strand.
CCAGATATTGCAGGCTGTCGATGTGGGTTGTCAGGGCCCGGAGTTCCTGCTTCCCTGCTTTCAGGCGTACGGGGATCAGTAATGGCTGAGTACGCAGCGGCTCCCCGTCCGGTTGTAATTGCGCACGGATCAGCCAGCGTGCTGCGACTGTCAGGGAAATGATCCTCAGGCCCTGAGCGTTTTCCGTCACGGCATACGACTGGCGCAGCACCGTAAGCACCCGGCCAAAGCTCTGCTGATGGGCCTCCAGTGGTGAGTCTGTGGCTACTGGCCCGGGAGCTGATATACCGGTCGCCAGCGGCTCACGAGCAGCCGATAACATACGCTGGTAGGCCTCTCCCTGTTTCGCCTGATACCCTTCGCCAGCAAAAGTTGCCCTCGCAGGCCAGCTGGTGGCAGTGCTGCCACCACTGCGGCTCTGGCGGGCAGGCGGTTCACTGCTGCGGGTATCCCTCTCCGGGTGTCGCTCCGTCTCAGGTGGTGAGGAGAAACGGTTCGTTCCGGCAGAACGACGATTCTCCGGCGTGTGGCTGGCTGAAGGGGGATTATGTTGCGACTCTGTCAGCGGATCCCGTTGTGCTGCACTCTGTAAAGCACTGAGAACGCCCTGGTAAATAAAATCATGTACCAGACGTGACTGATGAAAACGCACTTCATGCTTGGCCGGATGTACATTAACATCAACCTGGTGGGGATCAATTTGCAAATAAAGCACATAAGCCGGCTGCTGATCATCCCCCAGCTTGTCCTGATATGCCTGGCGGATAGCGTGGTTGATCAACTTATCGCGCATCATACGACCGTTCACGTAACAATACTGCACGTCAGTGATCTGCCGTGCGCCCTGAGGTTCAGCCACCCATCCGTTCAGATTCAGCGAACCATGTTGCCACTCAAGGTACAGGGCATGCTCAACAAAAGTTGTCCCGCAAATAGCCCCTAAACGACGCTCACGCTGACGCTGGTCATTGGCAATCCGGTACTGACGCACCATTTTACCGTTATGGCTAAGGGACAGTTCCACGTCAAAACGTACCAGCGCAATCCGGCGAATAATTTCGTCGATGTGGGTAAATTCGGTTTTTTCGGTACGTAAAAACTTACGCCGGGCGGGCGTATTATAAAACAGGTCTAAGACTTCCAGGGTAGTACCGCAAGGGTGCGCAGCGGGTTTCAGTGTTACTGCCATATCACGGCCTTCGGCATAGGCCTGCCATGCGCCGCTCTGTTCTGCGGTGCGTGACGTCAGTATCAGCCGCGACACCGAACTGATACTGGCCAGCGCCTCTCCCCGGAAGCCGAGACTCATAATGGCTTCAAGGTCATCCAGACTGGTAATCTTACTGGTGGCATGACGGGCCAGGGCCATCGCCAGTTCATCTTTAGCAATACCCGCGCCATTGTCCCGGATAGAAATACGCTTAGCTCCGCCTTTTTCTATCCCGATATCTATTTTCGTCGCCCCGGCATCCAGACTATTTTCCACCAGCTCTTTCACCACTGATGCCGGACGCTCTACCACCTCTCCGGCAGCTATCTGGTTAGCCAGCTGAGGTGGTAATATCTGTATAGCCATAGCCGATCCCCGCAGAAATAGCTTATCAACAGCCTCCGTTTCCGGATAATTTATGGCTGAGAAATAGTCAGAGTCTGGCCCAGCATTACATTTTCTGAGCGCATATTATTTTGTTGCATAATAGTTTTACCACTGACGCCGTAGCGCGCAGCAATACTGCTTAATGAATCACCTTTGACGACCTTATGCTTAATCATCGACGCTTTTCTGGCTACCGGCACACTTTTTCCGGCCACAGCGATCTTCAGACGTTGTCCTGTCCAGACGCCTTCTTTTTTCAGTTTATTTAGCGCTACCAGTGAACCCGGGGTGACACCATAGCGCTGAGCGATCCCTGACAGGGTTTCTCCCCGCTGCACAATATGGATGTGTGTCGTTCCCTTGCTAAGATTTCCCGCGGAACTCACCGCAATGGCTTTATTCTCTTTCTGCGGAATACTTTGCAGCGGATGGATTTTAAAATAGTTATACAGCCCGTGATAGATAGCTTTCGCTATTTTATCCTGATAAGCACTGCTGCCCAGTAAACGTTCTTCCTGACGGTTACTGATGAATCCGGTTTCAACCAGTAACGACGGTATATCCGGTGACCGTAACACACCGAGACTGGCATGCTCTGGTAAACGTTTATGCATCGGGGTGACCACCCGCAGTTGCTGAATCACTTTGACGGCCACGTCATACCCTACCCGCTGCGAGTGCCCAAACTGCAGGTCCAGTACTGCCTGGCTAAAATAGGGGTCAGCTTTATTGCTTGCCAGCAGATCACCGGCACCGCCTAATAACTCAGATTGCTTCTCTGTTTTTTCCAGCCAGCCTGCCATTTCAGAATTTGCCCGCCGGTTTGAAAGTACCCAGACCGAAGCACCACTGGCTGTATGGCTGGGTGCTGAATCCGCATGGACAGACAACAGCAGATTGGCGTTTTCTTTACGTGCCACTTCCGAACGGCCCATTACTGATACGTAGTAATCCCCGTTACGGGTCATAACGGCCTTGAACATCCGGTTAGCATTCAGCAGTTTCTGTAATTTACGGGCAATAGAAATAGTGACATTTTTCTCTTTCAGGCCATTCTGGCCGATAGCGCCCGGGTCCTGTCCGCCATGGCCTGCATCAATAGCAATGATGACCTGCTCGTTACGCTGCGGTTGACTCACCGTCGTCGCAACTGCCTGACTGGCCGGTGGCTGCACCACCTGCGGGGTCACCGGACTGACCGGCGCTGCTTTGGCCGTTTGTCGCCCGCGTAAAGAAAAAATGACCTGATACTGATCACCTTGTTGTGTTAGCCGGGTGACAGTGCTGGCCGGCTGAGTCAGTTCGAACACCAGCCGGAAACTCTGATTATCCGCCGGTTGACTGGTACGAATGCGTTTTACAATATTTTCACCACTGAAGTTCAGCGGCAGGCCATTAATTTTCCCGGTCTGACGAATATCCATCACGACTCGTTCAGGATTGTGCAGAGAAAACCATGAATAGGCAGGTTTACCGCTAAAATGCAGGGTCACTGTCGTCAGTGAGTCGCCGTTCCGGACACCAATATTGGACAAGCTCGCCGCGACAGAAAGCCCCGGGAGCAGCAATATCATCCACAGAAACAGCCGGTAACGGCTAAAAAACCGCCGTGTCATATCTCTTTCCCGTCCGCGGTCAGTATGCTCAGCAGCGTTTCACCATACGGGCTTTCGGCAACAATTTCTGCCTGACGGGCATCACTGACGTAACTCATCGTTACCGTCAGGTCAGGGTCAGGTAAGAAACCGTTTCCGCGCTGCGGCCATTCCACCAGACAGATGGCATCCCCGGAAAAATAATCACGGATCCCCATAAACTCCAGTTCTTCCGGATCAGCCAGCCGGTATAAATCGAAATGATATATTGCACGATCACCAAGGGTATAGGGCTCAACCAGCGTATAAGTCGGACTTTTTACATTACCCTGATGCCCAAGTGCCTGAATAAAACCACGGCTAAAGGTGGTTTTTCCTGCCCCCAAATCACCATACAGGTAAATGACCGTGGCACGCTGGCTGGCAAGTGCCAGGGCAGCACCTAATCGGAGGGTAGCTGATTCGTCGGGTAAAGAGATTACAGAGGTTTTCATTCTTATTTCAGATTCATTTCCGGATTAACTAATCGCCTGAGCGGATAAAATAAATCGCTGGCTAACATACCCCGCATGCCATACTCACGGGCAACAAGATCGGCAGCACCGCCATGGGCAACAACGCCTGCGCAGGCTGCATCATAGAGAGAGAGTTTCTGTCCGGCAAGTGCAGCAATGATACCGCTCAGTACATCGCCCATTCCTCCGCTAGCCATCCCCGGATTGCCCACATCAGCAATCACCGTCGCTCCGCTTTCAGACGCTATCACAGTACCGGCACCTTTAAGCACCACTACTCCGCCATAACGCTGTACCAGCTTATGTGCCGCCTGCAGCCGGTTACTCTCCACAACCTGAACCGATGTACCTAACAACCTGGCAGCTTCCCCCGGATGAGGGGTCAGGATGCGATTCTGACGTGTATCGGGGTCGATTGCCAGAAGGTTAAGGGCATCCGCATCCCAAAGTGTGTCTTTTTTACTTTTTTTTACCTGAGCAAGGATTCGGCGTCCCCAGTCTCTCTGGCCAAGGCCGGGACCGGTCACCACTATATCGGCCCAGTCGATACTTTCCTGTAATCGTTGTTCTGACACCGCAGCCACCATAAGTTCCGGACGAGCGGCCAGTAACGCGGTCACATGTTGCGGATGGGTCAGTACCCGTACCAACCCGGCACCACTGCGTAATGCGGCTTCTGCTGCCAGCCTTATAGCACCGCCGGTCCCCTCATCTCCCCCTGCCAGTAATAGCCGGCCATTATTCCCTTTATGTGCGGTTGCATTGCGGGGGAGGATCCAGCCCGATAAATCTGCCGTATCTTTACGACGGATCGGCGGCTCGCTATATATTTCACTGAGGGATGGCCCCAGCGGATCCACAAGGATCTTCCCGCAGTATTCCCGGGCTTGACCGGTCAGTAAACCTGCTTTTAAGGCAATAAAACTCAGTGTTACTGTCGCTTTGATCGCCTCTCCGGGTACGGCTCCCGTATCAGCCATCAGCCCTGACGGAATATCCAGTGCCAGCACCGGGCAAGATCGTTGTAAGGTTTTACGGATCAACTGACAATAAGGCTCTTGCGGTGCCCGGTTCAGTCCTATTCCCAGTAACCCGTCAATGATCAAATCCTCGTCACCGGGCCATTCACCGTCAGCAGCTGTGCATTTTCCGCCACACTCAAGCCACTTTTCCCGTGCACGGTGAGCTTCCGGCGGCGCATTCTGCCAGTCACAGGCGACCAGAGTTACCTGATATCCCGCCTGTTTTGCCAGCCGGGCGATAATATAGCCATCGCCACCGTTATTACCGCCACCGCACAGGACCCGCCAGTGTCTGGCCTCTGGCCATAACTGACATGCTCTGGCAAAAGCAGCCTGCCCGGCACGCTCCATCAGCGTATAAGGGCTGATACCCTCGGTTTCACATAAATATTTTTCAAGCCGGGGAAAGTGAGCGACAGGCCATACAGCCTCAGGTAATAACGGGGAACAGGGATCCTGAACAGACATTTGCCACCTCTTACGGGAGATAACGACAGGCAGCCACCATATCATGCTCCCGGTCCAAAATGGAGCTGACCCGCAGATATTGCAACTTCATACTTTACCTGCGCCGCGAGGTTTTATCCGATCCTGAGATAACATCGTGCTGAATTTTCTGACCGGAAATTTTTCTGTGGATAAAAATAAAAACGCTTGGTGATTCAAGGTGTACAGACGAAATATGACCAATACTGCATCAGGAAGATATTTGAATTATAAATAATTAAATCAATGCATTAAACACGACAATATCCGTTCGTGATGTCGGTAAGTTATGAGGAATGTTGTATGGGCGATTGTGGATAACTCTGTTCACAGAAAACGGAATATTACCATTAATACTGGGCAATATTTCGGGAAACAGGTCACTGATTGTAATGTTACCCACAGATTTCCATCTGGCGATGAATTTCGGGGAGGCGCATTATGCCGCTATCACCTGCTGATAGCAATCATCAAATCACATCCCTGAGACTGAATGGTTATTATTTGTTCATGTCAAAAAATACAGCCACTGAAAAAATCAGTATTAACTGGAATAATACGATAGTTATCAGACAACTATATTGGATTAGTAGCAGATCATTAATTTAATCAATGATCCTTAAGTACTGAGCAGGATCATCACTACGGCCGGAATAGATCGCATCAAAATCATCCCTGCAGAAACTATTCAGTGGCTACTTTTTCTTGCTATGCTGGGATTCGTTGTTGTTGTTCCTGTTTTCTGAACAACATCGTTTCAATAGTAAATAATCTATCGGCAATCTGGAAAATAAATAATGAATAGTCGCGAAATCATCTGGTTTGATGGGGAGTGGAGTACCAAGGATAAACCGGTTATTGGTTTAACCGATCATGCACTATGGATGGCCTCCGGAGTGTTCGATGGTGCCCGTTCCGTTAAAGGCCATCTGCCGGATTTGGATGCCCACTGTCAGCGGGCGATAAAGTCAGCTATTACCATGGGAATGGCACCTAAAATTTCTGCAGAAAATATTGCTGATTTAGTCCGTGAAGGCTTAACTCAGCTGCCACATGATACCGATTATTATATTAAAGTACTGTTCTTTTCACCGGGCGGATTCCTGTTACCGGATCCGGACAGTACAACTTTCGCACTGCATATTTTTGAAACTGCGCTTCCGGAAGATAACGGTTTCAGTGCGACTTTCAGCCCTTATCGCCGTCCGGATGCCAGCATGGCGCCTACCGAAGCGAAAGCCTCCTGCCTGTATCCGAATACACAGCGTATTATCCGTGAAGCTAACCAGCGCGGCTTCAATACTGCCGTAGTACTGGATGCCGAAGGCAATATTGCCGAGTTTGCTGCGGCAAATCTCTGGATTGTTAAACAGGGTACCGCGTATACCCCGTTACCTAATGGCAGCTTTCTGAACGGAATTACCCGCCAGCGGGTGATTAAACTGCTGCGCGCAGAAGGTATTCCGGTGGAAGAAGTCACACTGACAACGGAAGATGTACTGAACGCTGACGAAATTTTCAGTACCGGTAACCATGGCAAAGTATTGCACTGTAATCGTATTGAAGAAAAAACATTATCCTGTGGCCCTGTCAGCAGCCTGGCCCGCCGGTTATATCAGGACTTTACCTTACAGTCTGAAAAAGTGACCGGCTGACCTGCCGCTTTCCATTGCTATAGAATCGTCAGCGTAAATCGGCGCTGACTTTTTTTTGCCGGTCATTTCTGCCCCGCTTTCTCTGCCAGTCACCTGCATACCTTAGTCATATGACCAGTACGGAGGTGACCCGAATTTTTCGGCAAGAAAGTCACTGACGGTACGGACATTCAGCGGGATAAACCGCGCCCGGGGATAGACCATGGCAATAACGCTTTTTCCTGACTGACTCCGGCCTGCCACTCCGGTAATAGTCGAATAAACCGTTTTTGTCGTAACAGTTCACCTGCCTGCCAGTCCGGCATTAACACAATATCAGCCCCCTTAAGGGCTGCGTTGACCAGTGTTTCCGCATTGTTTGATAACAGAATCGCGTCCGGGGCGTTAATCCTGACCAGCCCTGCCGGTGAATTCTGGCGATCACGCAAACGCTGTGCCGTATCATTCAGTACCTGGCGGAAAGTATTACCATACATCAGCCCGGCTTCGTTTGGCACGATAGTCCGAGTATTACGGTAAGGTTGTCTGAGGGAAAATAGCAACGAAAAAAGGACCCGAAGGTCCTTTTTTCTGCGACTTGCAAATACTCTCTCGTTTCGCAAATCTGAATCTGGAGCGGGAAACGAGACTCGAACTCGCGACCCCGACCTTGGCAAGGTCGTGCTCTACCAACTGAGCTATTCC
>NZ_JAERJS010000040.1:0-26864 GCF_018257525.1 Tatumella sp. JGM130
GTCAGTTGAACTGCATGACAAAGTCATCGGGTACTACATGACAATAAATCACTATCAATAAATTGGAATCATTACCTGTTTTTTTAATAAACCAGTCATCATTATTTCTGTAAAACGGTGAGTAAAACCATGAATGTGACAACTGGTTATTAAGAATAAAGCTTCCCACCAGTGTGCTTTTCTTAGTTGCAGGACTGGCTGAGGAATTCATTACCCGTAAAATCTGAATCAGTTCATTAGGTGCTATCTCTTCACACAGAATAAGACGACTAAAATCATTGATAAACTCACTGGTCCGGGACAATTTTACTGTAATTTCTTTAATCACATTCTTTATCAGTAAGAACCGGGCAAGTCCGCTCATTCCTGATGAAGATATGGTCTGTAAGACCTGGCGGGTGGCCCCGTACTTACAGGCAAACTGATAAATACGCCCGCGGGCCTGCTCATCTGACAGGCGGAATAACGGTTTTTTTCGCACAAACGGCAGTATTTCCATAATACTGCGACTCATACGGTTTCTTCCCCGGTAATCTTTTACGGCTACACAACCGTAGTAATGAATCACCGAGCGGGCGTTCATACTCTGGGTCACCGTCAGCGGATTAATGATAGAAGGTATACCATCATCGCTGCAACGTATCCCCTGTTCTATATCTTCATAATCATTCCAGTACAGTTGTTCATTCTGTGGGGAGTGTAGCCAGACTGATTTTTTACACAAATACAGGCTGCCGGTCAGATAATCATGGCCGAACTGGCTTCTGGCCGGATGCTGGTAGCAGTAAAAAAGTTTACTGATCAGTGCGGTATCTTTTTTCGTTACTGTCCGGATATTCAGCTCCCGGGTCAGGTCCTGCTCTATCGTATTGAAATCTGAATATTTTCTTGGAATGAGATTATACTGATCGGCAAAATAGAATGACTGAAAGCCGGTCATCGGATAAAAGTCACCAAAACGCAACACTGCTTCAGAAAAGTTCAGTGGCAGCATCACCCGGTCATGGATAATACACAGATTAGGGAAGCGGGCGGCCTGTGCCAGTGCATTTTTCTTACGGGTAATATGTACCGGCGGAGCAGTAATTTCCTGGCCGATAATCCGGACCTGATCATAAAAAAGAAAATCGGCATGGGGCGTTCCGCACAGGATAATCTCGAATTCCGGCAAATTAAGCTGCAGAATACGTTCCACACAGGCATTAAGAAATGTCGGATCTTCAGGTCCTGTCGGAATACAAAAACTCCACTGTTCCAGCCCCCTGTCCTGCTCTGCCGTCAGCGGGTGCTGCTTGAGATATACCCTGAATCCATCACGGGCTTCAACTTCAGTAAAAGCCCGCTGGTAATAACGACGCTCCAGCAGACTGTCACAAGGGATCTGTTCTTTAATATAAAGACGGGCCCCGACTGGCATCTGATGAGTGATATCCCACAACAGATGGGCATACAGTGAAGAATCGTTCTGCACGTTAATCAGTGCAACATGGTGAATATCTTTTAACAGAAAACGTGAACAGCCATTTACCACGTATTCTTTATCTGCTTTTTTACCTTCAAAGGCAGAAAAACTAATCACCGTCATACGGGTACCCTCTTCGGCTTGCGGAAGATGGCCGCTGTAACAACGATTCAGGACCGGGACCCTGAGTTTTCTGTCATGTCTGTAACGAATAATTCTCATATTTGTTTCCAGCCTGCCCGGTTATCAGAACGATACAGACTGGCGGAAAACCGGCAGGCTGCAGAATTTTTGCAAGTCCTCAGGTGTCCCCAGACCATACATGCCGTCCATTTCGCTGCCAATATTAAGGATCCCAAGCCGGGAGTTGCCCTCAGCCAGCATATAGTTATAAACGGGAGCGACATAGAACTCCCCTGCGCTGCGATCATTCTGGCGGATCATCTGTCCGGCAAAATGGCAGAAATCTCTGCCTCTGCGGTAGTTATAGATACCGACTGTCGCCTGATCCGACACAACCTGTTTTTCTACCACCGAAATAACCTGGCCAGAATGATTGCAACATGCATAGGACCACTTAGGATCACTGGCAGTCATCGTCATAATTAATCCATCCAGCTGTTGATCATCCAGCTGCTGTAAATAGTGGTTAATATCGATATCTACCCACTGATCAGAATTGGCAATCATTAACTGGTCATCGTTATTAATAAATTCTTTCGCGGCTAATACTGTACAGGCAGCACCTTCAGTTATCCCTTCTAATGGAATAATCACTGCCCCCGGAGCAGCTGAACTCAGTATTTCGTCTGCAGCATAGTCGGAAATATGTGATTTCTGACAAATAAAAATAAACCGGTGTTCTGCTGCAGGTCGGAGATTATTGATGACGACTTCTATCATCCGTTTATTATTAAGCATGATTAATGGTTTGGGATCCTTATAACCGGCAGAAGAAAAACGACTTCCACGTCCGGCCATGGGTATAACGATATTAATCATACAATCACCTCAGCGCTGTATTTATCATTTTTCACCGCAGGAAGTTTCACCACCAGAGTCGTGGTATTCTCTAACACATTAAAATCTGTTATCTCTTCAGGTAAAATAGTCACAATATCGCCGGAACGGTAATTATTCCCGTTCATCATGACATTCCCTGTGATTATCATCGTTATTTCGGTGGAAATTTTATGATAATGCGCGGGCTCATAATCCCCGGTAACATAGTGTTTCACCGCAACTTCGACATGTTCAGAATAAAACACTGAAGGTTGAAAAGGCCCGACCAGCTAGCCTCTTACCATCTGATCTATATGTTCTTTTTTCATCATTTTACCGGTATCAAAAAGTCCTTGTTATTGTTCCCGGAATACGGCCGGATATCCATAACCTCTTATTTAACTGCCAGGAAAATTGTGCATTAAAATAAGATTTTTTCAGCCCCATTGCTTATACAAGCAGATAATATTTCCTTTTTAATGCTATGTAAACCATCTGTTTTGGGTAAAAAAACCATACTACAACCATGAAGCAGAATAAAAAACTAAAAACATAAACACAAAAAGATTTAGGCGTTGCTATTTTATTTAACTTAAGATAAAAGATCGTTTATTTTAAGTATTTACGTTTTAACAATTGAGATTATTTTTATCATATCCACTATTAAAAACAGTGCTCTGCCGGCAGGATTTATTTACAAGTAAGTCAGAAGAAGTATTTCAGGCTGTGATTATAACTGTAATTATCCTAACAACAATCAGCAGGATGACTTCAGTATTATCCAGAGGTAAATGGGAGAGTAACGTGCTTTGAAAGGAAAAAACCATCGCCACGTAAACAATATTAAAAATAAACATCACCGGCCATATATATATGGCCGGTGATGTTCACTGATCAAAAGCTGTAGGTTATACCAAGATTATAACGCCTGCCGTCAAGTACCGTATCATACACCGAATAATCAATTTCCTTATCGAAGATATTATATACTCCGGCAACTACTGAAAGTTCTTTACTTACATTATACCGGGTGCCTATATCAACAAAACTATAGGAAGGGACGCCCTGTGCCATAGAGGTACGACTGAGATATTCCGAACTTTTACCACGGAAGTTTATCCGGCTCCAGAAAGATAAATCTTCACGGGCCTGCCAGTTCAGCACAGCATTGAACATATGTTCAGGCATTTTGTTTAAGGGTTTACCAGAAAATTGTCCGCTTTTCTGTTCTGAGCGGGTATAAGTATAATTTGCTGTCAGTTGCCAGCCGGTTGCCGGTTGCCAGCCAAATGTCGATTCCACTCCACGCATTGTTGCTTTATCTACATTGACCCTGTCGCTGACAAAATCATAAGAGGTATTACCGATAGTACAGGAGGGTTCGGCACTGCTGTTACAACGGCGAACTTCGGTTATTTTGTCTTTAAAATCCGTATTAAACAAGGTAATACCGGCATTCAGAGTATCACCATTATCCCAGAGTAAGGCGATCTCTTCACTGAGGCTTTTTTCCGGTTTCAGGTCCGGATTACCGACAATAATACCGTTAAGCCGCCCGCCGCCAGTCGTCTGTCCCCAGTTGGCCGAAGACTGACGTAAATCAGGAGAGCGGTAACCGGCAGAAATTCCCCCTTTCAGGATCCACTGGTCACTCAGATGCCAGACACCATACCCCCTCGGAGTCCAGTGTGTTCCGTAATTTTCGTCCTGGTCCATACGCAACCCGCCAGTCAGGCTTAGCCCGCCGGTAATTGCCCATTCATCTTCCGCAAAAATAGCATAGCTCCAGCGAGTCAGCTTATTCAGTCCCTGTGCAGACTGAAGCTGATTACCATTATCCCGTAATTTTTCGTAGCGATACTGTCCCCCCAGCGTAAGAGTATGCTTATCCAGTAATAGCTGGTTCTGGGTATTAAAGGTTGTGTTATAAGATTTCATTTCCCGTACAGGGTTATTCGTTTCTTCCTGTTGCAGGTAGCTGGTCGTATTTAGCGAGTCATAGTAACCATTGTGGGTCAGGGCATAACTGGTATGTTCATAACGATTTTCACTGCGGCTGTTGGGGGTACATCGGGTACCACGACAGGTTTCTATGGCCTTCGATTTCCCCGGGGTGCTGTTCCGGTCCTGTAATTCCCTCGCCATATCAACTGCGAAGCTGTTTCTGTCGTCCGGTGTCAGGGTAAAGGTGGCAGCCCCGTTACGCATCCGCTGCTCATTATAACCATTAAGAATTTTATCTTCCTGCCGCCGGGAGAGTAAACCACTCAGCTTAAGTCCCAGCAGCCCATCAATCAGCGGACCTGAAACATACGCATCGGTCTGGAAAAGATCCCCGGAACGGCTGTTTTCCTGCAATGTGGTATCTGCATGCAGAGATCCACGCCATTTACCGTTGTTATGCGTTTTTTTGGTGATCACATTGATCACCCCCCCCATTGCATCAGAACCATACAGTGATGACATCGGGCCACGGATCACTTCAATTCGTTCGATAGATTCCAGCGGTGGCAGCCAGCCCTGTTCGATACCTGCATTATCACTGTTTGGCCGGGTTCCGCGGGTACTGACCCGTCGCCCGTCTACCAGAAATAAAGTGTATTGGGAAGACATACCACGAATACTGATATCACTGCTGCTGCCTCCCCCGGTAACAACGACTCCGGGCACATCTTTCAGGGCATCGGTAATATCCCGGTATGCCTTATCTTCAATTTGTTGCTTACTGATTACCGAGATGGATGCCGGTGCATCTTGTATTTTCTGTTCGAAACCTGTCGCAGTAACCACCAGCGTTTCTTTATCTGCGGCATCAGCGACAGGGCATACTGCCGTAACCATCACCATAACCAGAGGTCTGACACGAAATGTTGTCATTATCATCAATCCATTTGTTGAATAACATGAGTCATGTTTCACCGGCACCGCAGGAACAAAAATGTAACAATAAATTGCTGCACCGAAGAGCATTTATTGTACGACCATATATATAAATGTAAACATAAATGATAATAACTATCATTTATATTATTTTATTTTAAAATAAATCCTTATTTATCATGTTTATGGGTTTGGTGAGGTATTTTCCTTCTATTGGCTAACTGTTAATTTTCTATTAAAAAACAACCTTAGCTGCTCTCCGGAAGTTACATAAGAAAATATTTTTTATTATTAAATGTGATAAAGGTCGCAAAAAAAATTACTGCCGACAGAATATCCACCATCATGGTGTTAATGGTTCGACGCCATGTAAAATACGCAGTACCGTTATCTGCTGTTGCCAGATTCACCGTCCACTCAGGAAAATAATGGGAAATATTCAGCGTCCGAACCCTCATATTCAGCAAATCGCACTATTTGCATTAATGTTTTTACCCGGCCTTAGCTGGTCGAGCTGGGTCAGCAGAACCCCTGCAATGCGGGATCTGTTACAGGCGCCGGTTGAGTCAATGGGATTAATGCTATTCGGCTTTTCCTGCGGCTCTATGGCAGGAATTTTACTGGCAGGTAAACTGATTAACAGTTTCGGTATCCGCAGGATCATGCTATGGGGATACCTTTTGCTGTCTGCCGGTCTGCTAATACTGGCATTCAGTATGGCTATACCGGATATTGTGCTGGCATTTTTTGCACTGGCTGTTTTTGGTTTCGGTGCCGGACTGTCTGATATCACCATCAATATTGAAGCTTCAGCCTTCGAGAGACAGCAGAATAAACCCGTCATGACGATACTTCATGGTTTTTTCAGCGGCGGTACTCTGGCGGGAGCTGTTACCGGAATGCTGATGGCTGCCTTAAACCTGCCACCTCAGTGGCATTTTACGTTAATCGCCGGTCTGCTGTTGGTCTGTATTTTTCCGCTAATCAATCGCCTTGACTGGCAGAGTGAAAAAGAGGCTGCGGAACAACCTCAGTCAGGAAGCTATCAGTCCCAGGTGTTCAACGAACTACGTGATAAGCGATTACTGCTGCTGGGCGTCGTTATTCTGGCGATGGCACTGGCTGAGGGTTCTGCTAATGACTGGGTTCCTTTATTGATGACCGACGGTTATCACTTCAGCCATACTACCGGTACCCTGGTATACGTTGGTTTTACGGCCGGAATGACACTGGGCCGCTTTATCGGTGGCAGCTTTGTACGCCGCTTCGGGCGCGTCCGTATGCTGAGATTCAGTGCTTTATCTGCTGTCAGCGGCTTATTACTGGTGATTTTTTCTTCCGTCCAATGGCTGGCAGCTGTTGCAGTGATATTGTGGGGGATTGGCGCTTCTCTGGGCTTCCCCCTGACGATCTCTGCTGCCGGGGAAGGGAAAAACAGTAACCTGCGGGTCACTATTGCTGCCACACTGGGTTATATTGCTTTTCTGGTCGGCCCGCCCTGCCTCGGGTTTCTCGGCCAGTATGCCGGATTAAGGATGGCAATGCTGCCGGTACTGCTCATGGTTATAATCGCGTTTTTCTGTACTTCGTCGGCAGCATCCCCCCGCCAGGACTGAGCGTTTCCTCTGATAACCGGGACCGGAGAGACTCCCCCGGAACAGAAGTGACTCTGTTCCGGTAAACGCTTTTATTTCAGCGCTTTTGCTGCAGTAATAAGACCATCCAGCCACTCCTGATGACCATTGATCATCGGATTAGGAGTGGTCTTTGCCAGTTCAACAGCCGGCTGCCCGTTCTGAGTTTCCTGGGTAAGAATACGGACACGGTTGCCAGGAAGATCCTCCACCAGCCACGCATGCAGTACATCCAGACGTTCATCACTGCCCGTCTCACCTGACCAGCCATGCCAGGAAACACGAGCAACATCTCCGCTATCTGGTGCACAATATTCCGTGACCTGCGCTTCGACATGGAAGCCAAACGTCTCGAAACTGAAGCGCATATCTGCCGCCAATTGCGGACCTTTATTGTCATAATACCGTGCGTTGGCGGAATTTTTATAGTAATCCGGCCATCGTGCCGGAGTAGTAAGCAATGGCCAGATATCCCGGGTCGTCAGACCGGATACAATGACTTCATTTGAGCAGTAATTGTCAGTAAAGCCAGGAACAAAACCTTCCGGCCAGTTAATCCCATTCATTTTCATACAATTTTCTCTATATAAGGATGCTACACGTTCCGGTAGCAGACAAATAAAGTATCCTGTCAATGCAGAAATAAGACCAATCACCATTTTTTATTTCTATTATTCTCTGTGGTGATATCTTAATCACAGAATACAAACGGAAGCATTATGCTGTCCGTGAACCGGTCACTTGTTCAGCCCGGCACTGTAGAACTGTATATGACCCGTCACATACAATGTTAAACATAAACCGGGCTTACATGACGAAGAAGCCAATGCACAACGATATCCGTACTGTCGATCTTAATTTACTCAAAACACTTGATGCCCTGTTGGACGAACGCAGCGTAACCCGCGCAGCAGCACGGTTATCACTGACACAACCCGCCGTCAGTGGCATGCTGAACCGCCTGCGGGAATATTTTAATGATCCGCTTTTTACCCGTACACAGCGGGGGATTATCCCGACATTACGGGCACTGGAATTGCAGCAACCAGTGAAAGATATACTCACAGAAATCAGTGGATTACTGCAGCCAAAGACCTTTGACCCGCTAACCGCAGAAATAACCATTAAAATTGCAGCCACTGATTATGCTCTGCGGGCTGTGGTCGTTCCTTTTATAGAAGCGCTGAAGTTACAGGCACCGCATATTCGCGTAGCGGTTCTGCCCGTGAATAATGAGCAACTGGCAGCACAGTTTGAACGCGGGGATATCGATATTGCCCTGGTGACTCCGGAAACTGCGCTGCCCGATTTACATGCCAGACAGCTGTATGAAGAATACTATGTGTGTTTATTACGGAAAGAACACCCGCTGGCACAGCCCGGAGCACTGACTCTTGATAGTTTCTGTGCCATGGATCATGCACTGTTCTCCTACACCGGTGACAGTTTTCACGGAGTCACCGATGATGCGCTGGCTGCGATTGGCCGTTCCAGGCATATAGCACTTTCCGTGTACAGTTTTCTGGTATTGCCCGAAATACTGCGAGTCAGTGAGCTGATCAGTGTGGTACCGCAAAGACTGGCACGTAATCTGCCGGGCTTAACAGTCATGCCGCCGCCACTGGCAATTAAAGGCTTTAGTAAAACTGCAATCTGGCATGAACGAACACACCGTGATCCCGGCTATCGCTGGCTGCGTGAACTGTTGTTCACTATCACCCACTGAGCTGATACATGCCTACAGGGGCAGGGTAAATTATCTGTCTGCTCAATACCTTTAATGACATGTTTAACCACACCGAAGCTCTCAAACGGGTCAGCATCCGTCACAGAGACCAGCGGGGATTCATTCTTCTGAGATGTAAAGAAGGCCGTAAACTTGCCCCGCCAATGAGGCCACCACAATATCACCCGCTCCGGCGGTCAGTGAGCTATCGACAATCAGCATATCACCGTCAGCGATACCTTCTTCTGTCATCGAATCACTACTGCCCCGGATAAAACAGGTTGTTACCGGATACGCAATCAATAACTAATTAAGATCAATTCTTTGTGCAATATAGTCCCCGGCAGGTGACGGGAAGCCACAGGTAACACGACTGATAAAAAATGGCAGGTCCAGTAATAGTGGTTTATCTGCCGCCCGGTAAAGTATCACAACCCCGTTTATTACTGTTGCTATGTGCTGTGTTATGGACGGGTCATCCTGATCACCTTTTAGTGTGCAATTTTTTAAAACCTCTGATTCAAAAGGATTTACTTATATTGATCGGATCCATTTGCTCTGATCTTCCTGCATAAAATAAAGGGATCAGCAATCACCGATCCATGCCAGCCGCAAAGGATCCCTATCTGCAATAACCTTACCCTGCCTTTATCCCCGGAGCCTGGCGGAAAAAAGCAGAGTATCAAAACTGACTCCTTCGCCAGTTTTGATAAAAAACACAGGGGCATTGATGGCATTTTACAGACAGTTTATTTCAGGTGCCGTATGAAGGAATAAATAACCACAGATATCAGATTATCTCCATTAATTACCCAGCATTCAGTAAATACCCTGAGTAGCACTTATAAATATGATTAATCTGTTTATCCGGGCATTCCATCATCATAGTGCATATATTAATTTATTATGACAGGAATATAATTATGCAGCCCGCATCACGCCCGGCTTTTTATCGTCGTTTACTGATAAAAA
This sequence comes from Tatumella sp. JGM130, assembly GCF_018257525.1. NCBI lineage: Bacteria > Pseudomonadati > Pseudomonadota > Gammaproteobacteria > Enterobacterales > Erwiniaceae > Tatumella > Tatumella sp. JGM130. The sequence continues at coordinate 9,677 of NZ_JAERJS010000040.1, forward strand.
CGGGGAAAAAATTCTTACGCTGGAATAACTATTTCCAGACAAAACATTCACTTATTGCAACTACTCCAAAAATTGACAACTCCGCTTTCGACTGGGTTTATTTACTGGAAAATAACTGGCGGGAAATCCGCGGAGAATTAGATATATTACTGAAAAAACCACAGAATATTCCTTCCTTCCATGAAATATCTCCTGACCAGCAACGGATTTCCAAAGGTGACAACTGGAAAACTTTCGGGTTATATATATACGGTAACCGGATTGAAGCAAACTGTGCCCTCTGTCCGAAAACAGCAGCACTGATCAGTGCAATCCCCCATATGCGTACTGCCATGTTTTCTATACTACAGCCCCGCTATCATATCGTTCCTCACAAAGGCCCGACCCGAGCCATGGTGCGTGTGCATCTGGGGCTTATCGTGCCAGAAGAACGGGATAAAGTATGGATCAGGGTGGCTGACCAGAAAATGCACTGGGAGGAAGGTAAAGTCATCCTGTTTGATGACTCTCTGGAACATGAAGTACGTAATGATAGCGATGAATGGCGTGCCGTCCTGTTTCTGGATGTCGACCGGCCCATGGACAAAACCGGAACTCTGGTCAATAAGCTTCTCTTTTCCCTGATTAAAGCCAGCCCTTATATCAAACAGCCATTGAAAAATATTTCTGCATGGAACCGGAAGTACTGAGCGGGAGTAGATTAAGCCTGCTCATATAAGTACCCGTAATCTGCTATCAGGCATTCCCTGGTTCAGGAAAGGCTATACTCTTATCGACTCCTCCATGAGGTAAACGCCACACTGTTTTATAACAGGAGATTACTATGCAACAGGATCCACAGGTCATCCGGCAGTCCATTGAGCAGGCCCTGCAAGAGTCACTCTCCCTGCAAGGAGGGAAAAATGCAGACTATATCCCCTTTCTGGCACAAGTCCCTTCACACCTCAGCGCCGTGGCGGTCGTCACTGCAGAAGGGGCTGTTTATCAGGCCGGTGATAGCAGTTATCCCTTTGCCATAGAGTCTATATCGAAAGTCAGTACCCTGGCGCTGGCCCTCGAAGAAGCCGGTCCTGCCGCGATTAAAGAAAAAATAGGTGCCGACCCGACCGGACTCCCTTTTAATTCAGTTATTGCCTTAGAACTGCACAGCGGGAAACCTTTATCACCCTTAGTCAATGCCGGGGCAATGTCTGCGGTCAGTCTGCTGAAAGCAAACGATGCTGAACAGCGCTGGCAACGTATTTTACATCTGCAACAACAAATGGCCGGTTCAGCACTCGCCCTCTCAGAAGAAGTTAATCAGTCGGAGCAAAGTACCAACTTTCATAACCGGGGTATTGCCTGGCTGCTGTATTCTGCCGGCTATATGTATTGTGACCCTATGGAAGCCTGCGAGGTTTATACCCGTCAGTGTTCAGTACTGATTAACACGACACAACTGGCGACTTTCGCCGCCACCCTTGCAGCCAGAGGGATGAACCCACTCACCCGCCAGCAGGTACTCAGGAAAGATAACGTTCCCTGTATCCTCGCAGAAATGACAATGGAAGGTATGTACGGTGCCTCGGGCGACTGGGCATACAGTGTCGGACTGCCGGCAAAAAGCGGTGTCGGCGGGGGTGTTATTGCCGTCGTCCCCGGAGTGATGGGAATTGCGGCTTTTTCACCGCCACTGGATAACGAAGGCAACAGTGTACGTGCTCAGGCAATGGTCGCTTCGGTGGCCAGTCAGCTGGGCTATTCGCTGTATCGCTGAACATGCCTGCGGCAAAATATCTGTTCACTATTCTGGATATTTCCTATTGTCAGACTACTATTATGAGTAAGGCTATCCTTTTAACTCACAGGTATAAAAGAGAAGACTCATGAAAATCAAAGCGATGATACTTGCTGTTGCCGGATTATCTTTTTTTTCTGCAACCGCCGTTCAGGCTGCAGATACTAATACCGAACATATGACCTGCCAGGAATTTATAAATCTGAATCCCAAAGCAATGCTGCCCGTTGCATTCTGGATGCTGAATGATAAAACAACCTATAAGGGCGGAGATACTGTTGATTTACAGGAAACTAATAATATCGCCATCCCGCAGGTTATCGATTTATGTAAAAAGCATCCGCAAAATAAACTGTATGACTTTAAAAATGAAATTCATGACCTGCTGAAAAAATAATACACCATCATATTACATGGAAATATAGCTATTTAATAAAATATAGCTTTATTTCCTATGGTTATATTCACCGATGTATCTTTTAACAATACAGAAAGAGAGGTTAGTAAGATGAATAAGTTCTCCGGAGCCATTGTTGCCGCTTTACTCGTATTGCCTGCAGCCAGTTTTGCGGCTGATCATACCGCACATCAGACCAGGCCTATTACTAAATGGACCTGTAATGATTTTCTGAATCTGGATATGTCTTTCCAGCCAACTGCCGTCGGATTCGCTGAAGCACTGAACCAGAAACAAAAACCTGAAGACGCAGTACTGGATGTCAGCGGCATTGAGAGCGTTACCCCGGTGATCGTACAGTTGTGTGAACAAAACAAATCTGCCAACTTCAAAGCGACTACCGATAAGGCCTTCGAACAGGCGCCGAAAAAATAACATCTCGGTGCTGTTATTGTATGGCGGTGACCCTCTGGTTATCGCCATTATATTGTTATTAACAGATAACCTGTTTACCGACATCTGAAACAGTTGCGAAAGATAGTCACCGGCAAGACAATATTAATAAAAACGTCATCCTCCTGAGTATTTGAAAACATAAAAACCATACTATTTTAATATGCTATTTAATAACTCTGATATAAATAAATAACCATTAAAATATTAATATATATTTGTATTGAAAAAAGATTTTATAACTTTTCCGGTTAGTGGTTCTGAGCTTTTGCTTTGTCACGTGAATGCCTGATCTGATCCTTCAACTCAGCACAAATGCGATTTATTCAACACCGCTGTGTGTAGTTATCATCTCCTGACGTATCCGAATCTATTAAGTCACTACAGGTCATTCTTGCCGGATATTTAGACCAGCCCCCCGAAGTACGCTATACATCCAGCAGCAGCGCAGTAACCACTATTTCAGCTGACGTGATAAGTAAACCAGTGAAATGAAGAAGCAGACCGAATGGCTCCGGGTCGTACTGTTTGGCAAACTGGCGGAAGTGGCCGGTGAATTTTTGCGTAAAGGCTCACAGATATACATTGAAGGCCAGTTAGTTACCGGTAAATGGCAGGATAAGCATAGTCAGGAGCGTTATTCTACAGAAGTGATGGTCAACGTGAACAGTAGCATGCAGATACCGGGAAGTCGTCAGCAATCGGGTAGCTCCTCTTCTCACTCCCGGGATTCTTAACAACAAGGATGGGGACAGCCTCAGCAGCCCGTATCAGGGGGTCAGCCACCTCAGGTGGGGCGTTGTCTTCAGGAAGTCCGGCTGCGGGGATGCCGATGGATTTTGACGACCACATCCCTTTTATCGGATCTGGTTATGGTATTAATCGGGCAGCCATACACGTAATCTGACAGGGAGAGTATTATGCCAACAGTATTCAGGATCGGCGCCTATCGGTTTTACTTTTACAGTCATGAACCGAATGAACCGGCGCATGTCCATATTGATAAAGGTAATGCAACCGCTAAAATATGGTTACATGATATCAGCGTCGCGCGTAGTGTGGCTTTGCTTCGCACCAACTTCGTGAACTACAACGTCTGGTTAAAGAACATCAGATAACACTCCGGGAGGCCTGGGATGCTTACTTTGCAAAGTGAGAACGATATTCGCGTAATGAATGTCTGCATTGATGATGATCGGCTGACGGTTGACCTCATGGACGGGCGCAGTATCTCTGTTCCCGTTGCCTGGTTCCCTCGTCTTGCTGCGGGTACTGCTGAGCAGCGACAAAACTGGGAGCTTTGTGGTGCCGGTTATGGTATCCACTGGCCTGAACTGGATGAAGACCTGAGTACCGAAGGACTACTTCGTGGTGCTAAAGGTGTGACTCCACGCCATTGACCGGTGTCATTTAACAAAACGGAAACGCTGACTTTGCGGTCGGCGTTTTTTTATCTGCGGAAAATCAGTTATTAATTGAATCAATACGGGGCACGGTTCAGGAACCGGAGTACCCGCTTCCGCCAGCTTAAGAATGGCGATGATCTGGCTGTCAGTAAAACGTGATCATTGAGATCCGCTACCCTTCCGGTCATAGAAATCCCCCCTGAATTCAGGTGAGTAGAAAATGCTGCTTATAAAAATACCGGTTTTTCGGGCGGATTACCATGTACCGGAACTGTCAGGAAAAGACCGGAGGCGCTTCAGACAGGAAGCCTGGGAAATCAGTAACCAGCCAGAAAGAGGCGACAAACGAGGTAAAACACATCAGAGAGCAGGGCTAAGGGTAACACCTGAAGTACCCCGGGGAAGGTCCATAAACAGACCATACTGCAGAAACGACAAAGCCCCGCATTTCTGCGAGGCTTTTGAAATAGTGGTGCCCGAACTCGGAATCGAACCAAGGACACGGGGATTTTCAATCCCCTGCTCTACCGACTGAGCTATTCGGGCAACGAGGCGCATTAAACCCTAATCCCTGTTCTGCGTCAATCAGTTTTCATGAAAATCACGCTGACTGATTGTTTTTACGGCAAAATTTCGTCATTCGATTTATTACTGAACAATCTGACTGATATAGCAGCCGCCCCTTCCTGAGCGTACTGCTCTGCCCTGTTATTGATCGGTGGTCACTGCTCCCGCTGCAACGCCGCCGTTATCCGGGATATCCTGCGGTATCGTTCCTTTATCTCCGCCCGGTATCAGCGACGCGGTCTGAGGCAACAGAATATGATCAAGAATCTGACGCATCAGCGGCGCGGCTGTTACTCCGTTAACCCCGCCGTTTTCCAGAATCAGTGCTACCGCTACCTTAGGATCTTTAAAAGGAGCAAAAGCAGTATAGAAGATATGGTCACGCAAACGTACCGGAATCATTTTGGCGTTGTACACCTGGTTTTGTTTCAGGCTGAAGACCTGAGAGGTTCCGCTTTTCGCCGCAATACCGTAAGGCGCAGTATGGAAATAACGATACCCGGTACCATTCGGGGCATTCGCCATCCCGAACATCGCATGGCGCACCAGCGACCAGTAAGGGGAATCCGGGCTGCCGATCTGAGGAGACTGTGCCGGTGGCTGGTACAGTTGCTCACTGTTCCCTTGCTGTTCTTTAAGTAACAAATGCGGAGTAAGTACCTTACCGTTATTAAGCAGTGCCACCAGCGCTTTTACCATCTGTATTGGCGTCGCAATCCAGTAGCCCTGACCGATACCGACAGAGATTGTATCGCCCTGATACCAGGCTTTTTTATGCACCTGTTGCTTCCATTCGCGGCTGGGCAGCAGACCTTTATATTCTTCATGTAAATCAATACCCGTCAGCTTGCCATAGCCAAACTGGCTAAGCATATGATGGATTCTGTCGATACCCATCATATAAGCGACCTGGTAAAAGAAGGTATCCGCTGACTCTTCAATAGCTTTGGTCACATTCAGCATACCGTGGCCGGTTTTTTTCCAGTCACGATAGCGACGATCAGTGCCCGGCAACGTCCAGGTCGGAGCGCCGAAGAAGGTGGTCTGTGGCGTAATGACTCCGTTAAGCAGCGCTGACATCGCCATATAAGGTTTCACTGTCGACGCCGGCGGGTAAAGCCCCTGGGTAACACGGTTAATCAGGGGTAAATCTTTGTTCTGCAGTAATGTCTCATACGCTTTATAACTGATCCCTTTAACAAACGGGTTAGGGTCATAGCTGGGGGCTGAAACCATTGCCAGTACGGCTCCGTCATGGGGGTCTTCAACCAGCACCGCCGCACGCTGTCCCACCAGCAGGCTTTCAATATATTGTTGTAATGGCAGATCCAGCGTCAGCCAGACATTTTTACCCGCCACTGGCGGTTGCTCACTTAATACTCGTACAATACGGCCGTGGTTATCGACTTCTACTTCCTGATAACCCGTTTGCCCGTGTAAAACAGACTCATAATAACTTTCAATCCCCTGCTTACCGATATTGTGGTCGGCCGCATAGTTCTCAGAAATACCTTCAGCATTCAGCCGCTTAAAATCACTGTCGTTAATCTTAGACACATAACCGACCACATGGGCCAGAGCGGCTCCGTAGGGATATTGGCGGTCCTGATAGGAGTCAATACTGACTCCCGGAAAACGATACTCATCCACAGAGAAACGGGCGATCTGTTCTTCCGTCAGTTCATCTTTAACAATGATAGGCTTATAACGGCTGGTGAGTTTCAGACGATGCCAGAAATCCGTTTGCTCATCCGGCGTCAGACCGATCAATGGCGTCAGGGCGGCGATTGTCGCTTTCAGATTAGTGATTTTATAAGGGATGATCGTCAGGTCATACTGGGTAATATTTTTCACCAGTGGCGTGCCGTTACGATCATAGATAATCCCGCGGGTGGGCGCGATGGGGATCATTTTAATGTCATTATCATTGGACCGGGTCTGATAATAACCGTGTTCTTTGATCTGCAAACGATAAAGGTTATACGTCAGAATGCCAAAGCACACTGCCACCAAACCAAAAGCCGTTATTGCGCGACGTATAAACAGTTTTTCTTCAATTTCGAAATTACGCAGATTCATTACATAACATAGTTTGCAGAGAGGAGGATCGTTAACTGACGCCTATCATAGAGAGATAGACAGACAGTGCCAGTACCAAGTTGATCCGGAAGAGACTAAAGTGTGTCATTTGTTGAAAAGTGTAACAGAAGATAAGCAACGCGAAAAAACAGCCGTGACTTTTCCGCGTTATCAGGGGCAGCTATTATGCCCGATCACCGGCCAGAACAGATTCCAGTGCAATATTGATCATATCATTAAACGTAGTCTGACGTTCTTCGGCCGTTGTTTGTTCACCGGAGCGGATATGGTCAGACACAGTGCAGATAGCCAGTGCTTTCGCGCCGAACTCTGCCGCAACACCATAAATACCGGCAGCTTCCATTTCCACACCGAGGATGCCATATTTTTCCATAACATCAAACATCTGCGGATCCGGGCTGTAGAACAGGTCGGCAGAGAAAATATTACCGACGCGGGCATCAATGCCCAGATTTTTAGCAGCATCAACCGCATTACGTACCAGCTCAAAGTCTGCAATTGCTGCGAAATCGTGATCTTTAAAACGCATACGGTTTACTTTTGAATCGGTACAGGCACCCATCCCGATAACCACATCACGCAATTTGACATCAGAGCGCACCGCCCCACATGACCCGACACGAATAATGGTTTTTACACCAAAATCGGTGATCAGTTCTTTCGCGTAAATGGAGCAGGAAGGGATCCCCATACCGTGACCCATGACCGAAATTTTACGGCCCTTATAGGTACCGGTATAACCGAGCATACCGCGCACATTGTTCACTTCACGGGCATCCTGCAAAAAGTTTTCCGCGATATATTTAGCACGTAACGGGTCACCGGGCATTAAAACGACATCTGCGAAATCACCGGGTTCAGCATTAATATGAGGTGTTGCCATGTTATTTTTCCTCTCAAACATGTCATTGTCTGCCGCAGTGGCAGACAGTGAAAAATCAGGCATGCTTTTTACAGCATGTTACGCCCGTAATCCATAGCAGAAAGCCCGAAATATGATGCAATGGTCTGGCCAATATCAGCAAAGGTATCACGCTGACCCAGCGGACCAGGGGTTACCTGCGGACCATAAATCAGGACAGGAATATGTTCGCGGGTATGATCGGTACCATGCCAGGTCGGATCACAGCCGTGATCGGCGGTCAGAATCAGCATATCGCCCTGTTTTACCTGTGCCATCAGTTCCGGTAAACGACGGTCAAATAATTCCAGACCGGCGGCATATCCTGCCACATCACGGCGATGACCCCAGCTGGAATCAAAATCCACAAAGTTAGTAAAGACGATCGCATTATCCGGGGCCTGCTGCATTTCGATCAGCGTGGCGTCAAACAGTGCATCCAGCCCGGTTGCTTTCACTTTTTTGGTGATCCCCTGCTGGGCATAAATATCCGCAATTTTACCGACCGAAATCACCTGACCATTCTTTTCTTCTACCAGCTTCTGCAGGATGGTGGCTGAAGGGGGTTCAACCGCCAGATCGTGCCGGTTACCGGTACGGACAAATTCGCCGGCTTTCTGCCCGGTGAACGGACGGGCAATCACTCGACCAATGTTATACCCCCCTTCGGTAAGCTCTTTACGTGCGATTTCACAGAGCTCGTATAAACGTTCAAGGCCAAAGGTTTCTTCATGGCAGGCAATCTGGAAAACCGAATCAGCAGAGGTATAAAAGATAGGTTTACCGCTGCGCATATGCTCTTCGCCCAGCTGGTCGAGGATCACTGTACCTGAAGAATGACAGTTACCGAGGTATCCGGGCAGTCCGGCTTTTTCTACCAGCGTATCCAGCAGCGATTGCGGGAAACTGTTTTTTTCATCAGAAAAATAGCCCCAGTCAAATAACACCGGGACTCCGGCAATTTCCCAGTGCCCTGAGGGGGTATCTTTACCGGAAGAGAGTTCACTGGCGCAACCATAAGCACCAATAATATGCGCACTGGCATCCATTCCGGCAGGGATTTTACCGGTGGATAATTCCGCCGCTTTTGCCAGCCCCAGCGCAGTCAGGTTAGGCAAATGTAAAGGCCCTTGCCGTCCTTGGTTCGCCCGCCCTTCACTGCAGGCCTGTGCAATATGACCCAGCGTATCTGAGCCCGTATCACCAAATTTATTCGCATCAGCGCTGGCGCCGATCCCGAAGGAGTCCAGAACCATAATAAATACACGTTTCATGCTCGCCTCCTGTAGATTCTATTGAGTGAAAAACACTGATCAGATCAGTATGCGACTAATTAACCGATTCTGCGATAGATTAACGGTATTTCTTTCGGTGGCTGCTCTGTCACAGTAATCGCAGCCTCCAGGTCAATCGCAGCCTGTTGCCAGCTGTTTTCGTCAGCAGCATGTATTATCGCCAGCGGGGTGTGAGTATCCGTCTGCTGGCCCAGCACACTTATCCCGGTAAAACCGACCCGGTAATCAATGCTGTCGCTGCTGCGCTGCCGCCCTCCGCCCATCCTGACAATTGCCATCCCTGCCGCACGCGTGTCCATCGCGCCGATATAGCCAGTACGCTGGGAGTAAAGAGGACGCACCACCGGCGCAGCCGGCAGATAACGATCATAGTGTTCGACAAAATCAGTCGGTCCAGATTGTTGAGCCACCATCTGGCCGAAAACTTCTGCCGCACGGCCATTATCCAGTACCTGCATTAAACGCTGTTTTGCCTGAGATTCATCGGCAGATAAACCGCTGCTGACCAGCATTTCACTGCACAATGCCAGAGTCACTTCCAGCAGACGCGGATGGCGGTAATCCCCGCGCAGGAAACGTACTGCTTCACGAACTTCGGTAGCATTACCCGCCGAAGATGCCAGTACCTGACTCATATCGGTCAGTAGCGCCGTGGTTTTGCATCCGGCACCATTAGCCACCCCGACAATGGCACTGGCCAGCAGTGCTGACTGAGCATAGTCCGGCATAAACGCACCACTGCCCACTTTCACATCCATGACCAGCGCATCCAGCCCTTCTGCCAGCTTTTTCGCCAGAACAGAAGCCGTGATCAGCGGTATTGAATCCACGGTGGCCGTAATATCCCGGGTCGCATAAAAACGCTGATCCGCCGGGGCCAGTGAACGGGTCTGCCCGATGATGGCAACACCGGTTTCACGGATGATCTGCCGGAAGCGCTGATCATCCGGAAAAATATCAATACCGGGAATGGCCTCCAGTTTATCCAGGGTACCGCCGGTATGCCCGAGCCCTCTTCCGGAAATCATAGGAACGTAACCACCACAGGCAGCAACCATCGGCCCGAGCATCAGTGATGTCACATCACCGACGCCCCCGGTGGAGTGCTTATCAACCACCGGTCCGTTTAACTGTAAATCCTGCCAGTCGAGTACCGTCCCGGAATCACGCATTGCCATCGTCAGAGCCACCCGCTCCCCTAAACTCATATCACGGAACCAGACGGCCATCGCCAACGCAGCTATCTGTCCCTCAGTGACTGACTGGTCGGTAACCCCGCGGATAAAGCAGGTAATTTCCTCATCAGTCAGGCAATGACCATCACGTTTCTTACGGATAATTTCCTGTGGCAGTAACATAATTGTCTCCCGGCAATATTCGGCCTGTCGCTGGCAGTCAGTACCCTGATACTGCGTCCGTAACATCAGCACCGCAGGTCTTCAGCAGGCTGTTCAGTAATCCCGATGCACCAAAACGGAAATGTCGTGAATCGGCCCAGTTATCACCGAGAATATCTGCTGCCAGCGCCAGATAAGCTGCCGCATCTTCGGTGGTACGTACTCCGCCCGCCGGTTTAAAACCGACACTGGCAGCAACGCCTTTATCACGGATCACTTCCAGCATAATGGCTGCACTTTCCAGAGTCGCGTTAACGGCTACTTTACCGGTCGAGGTTTTAATAAAATCGGCACCGGCATCAATCGCAATCTCTGAAGCCTGACGTATCAACGCCGGTTGCTGTAACTCACCACTCTCGATAATGACTTTCAGCAGTACACTGGCTTCTGTACACAGCTGTTTGCAGGCGCTGACTAGCTCAAATCCGCATTGGGTGTCTCCGGCTTTCAGTGTCCGCCATGGAAACACCACATCCACTTCATCGGCCCCGTACGCAATCGCCGCGCGGGTTTCTGCTACCGCAATAGCGATATCATCGTTGCCATGAGGAAAATTGGTCACAGTCGCGATACGCACCAGAGGCGTGCCCTGTTCACGTAAGACTTTGCGGGCCAGGGGGATAAAACGCGGGTAGATACACACGGCGGCGGTCTGCCCTGCCGGTGAATTAGCCTGCCGGCACAGGGCCGTGACTTTTTCATCCGTATCATCATCATTCAGGGTGGTGAGATCCATCAGCCCTATCGCCTTACGTGCGATGCTGGTCATATCAGTCATGGAGAATTCCTCTGGAAGTTACCGGTAATTGGTAATATTTTCACAATTACTCGCTGCTTAATGTTCATATTCTAACAAAGCGTATCAGCAATAATTGCGGTGCGGATCAAGAAATCACTGCCTCTGCGGTTAACATGCGACGATAACGCACAATATGCAGTGAGTACCGGGGGACTGAAGCACAATGGGCAGAGATTTATTGTTAAAGTAATAACATAAAGTATAGCGGGTATCTTTCGCCGCTGTCAGGATGCCGCCAGCCGCGGAAACAAACGCAGACTGTTATTCCACAGCGTTTGCGCAATCTGTTCAGCAGGTTCAGAACGCAGCTCAGTCAGAACCCGCCAGACGGCAGCGATCTGTTCCGGCCGGTTAGGTTGCCCCTGAAATCCGTGTAATGGCATATCCGGTGCATCGGTTTCCAGCACCAGAGCGTGCAGGGGTAAAGCGGCAATCGTGTTGCGTGTCTTCGCCGCCCGCGGATAAGTAATAGTCCCGCCAACACCAATCCGGTAACCGAGTTTAACAAAAGCCATCGCCTGAGACAGGCTGCCGGAGAACCCGTGGATTACGCCGCTCGCCGGTAGCTTTGCCTGCCTGAGTAACCCCGCCAGCAGATCATGTGTCCGCCGTGAATGGAGGATCACCGGCAGATCATAGCGTTTTGCCAGACTCAGTTGTGCTTTCAGACGCGAGATTTGTTGTTCGCTGTATGCCGCCAGCTGCGGGGTAAAGTAATCCAGTCCGGTTTCACCGAGTGCGACCAGTTTCGCCGGCTGTTGTTGCAGCCACTGCTGTAACTGGTCAATATCATCATCACAATGTTGCTCCGTCCACACAGGATGCAGTCCCAGAGCGGCGTACAGCGGCTGATAACGACCGGCAAGCGCCATCACAGCAGAAAAACGTGCACTGCTGACGGCCGGGACAATAATTTTTTCGACTCCGGCCTGGCTGGCACGCTTCAGTTCTGCCGCTTCATGGTGCTCAAAAGGCGGAAAATCATAATGACAATGGGTGTCGATAAACTTCAACGACGTCTCCTCAGGGCACAATAATAACAATGGCAGGTGATTTACAGCTGGCAGGATAACCGTACTGCCGGCATCCTTGCCGGCTGCTATCATCGGTTGATGACAACAGATGCAACGCTGACTCAGAGTTTCTTACGCCCAGTGAACAGACTGATAAGAAACAGGATAATACCGACGATAAATACCACTTTTGCGGCCCATGCTGCGGTTCCGGCCAGTCCGCCAAAACCCAGTGCTGCAGCGATCAATGCGATAACCAGAAAGATAATTCCCCAACGAAACATAGTCATCTCCTTACTGTCATTAATAGATTCATCTTATAAATCGTTCTGAAGCGTGTTCAGAACCGGTCCTGCGGTGAAAATATTGTTGTTAATATCGCGGTTTCTCTGCAGCCATCACAGAATCAGTGGCTGACAGACAATTCGTTTTTTACTGCACTGACACCGGAAACCTTACGGGCTATCTCCGCCGCCAGCATTTTTTGCTGCCGGTCACTGACATTCCCCGTCAGCAATACTGCTCCGTGGGTTGTTGTCACGGAAATATGGCGCGCAGACACTCGCTTATCAGCCAGCAACCGGGCAACAATTTCACTGGTGGTCGCGGTATCACTGGCATAACTCTTCAGGTCAGTCTGCTGGTTCGGCTTAAGATGCAGATTAAGCTCTGTCTTCCGGACCCCTTTAACCGATTCTGCCAGCTGTTTTACCCGCGCCATTTGCCGGTGTGAAGCGACAAAACCATCGATGGATACCACACCCCGGTTAGTTGAAACCGACAGATTGGTACTGTTAATCTGCTTGTCATCCACCAGCGCCGTTTTGACTTTCGCGGTGATGGTGCTGTCATCCATAAACTTGTCTACGCGGTTAATCGCTCCCCCCTGCTGTTGTTCCGTCGGCGTCCGGGAATGTCCGGGGGAGTCTGCCGCATAAACACCGGGACTGCATAGCAGTGAAATCAATAACAGCCGGTAAATATAACTGTTGTTTTTCATATATTTTTCCTGAGTGGTCGCTGCATCCGGTACGCCCGATGACCTGTCCATGACAGGCTGTAACGGACCCCCTTTGGCGCCGCAACCACATAATATTAATAGTAGCTGAGTTTTACGGGTGTACTGATTTTTAGGATTTGACTTAAGTGACATCCGGCCTTTACAGCTTCGGTAATATCAGTACAGATCCATCACCAGACCAGGACAGAATAAACACTTTTAGTGGTCAGGCAGAAGCAGCACAATCCGGGAATAGTTTTCCGGTCTGGCAACGCAGAAAGAGAATACAGACAATGCACGCATCCGCAGAGATAACATCAGCGGTGATAAACACCGCCTCCCGGCAGAGATATCAGCTGACCGTCAGCTGACAGACAATTGTATAATACTCCCGGGCCCCGGCTAACGGGGCTCCGGCAGAGATTCCCGGTTAATGTTCGCGGGTTTTGCGGAAAGTGACTTCAGGATAACGTTCACTGGTGATATTCAGGTTAACCATGGTCGGGGCGATATAGGTAAGGTTGTCGCCGCCATCCAGCGCAAGGTTAATCTCGTTTTTGCGCTGAAACTCATCGAATTTTTTCACATCACTGCATTCCACCCAGCGGGCAGTAGAAACGTTAACCGATTCATAAATCGCTTCAACGTTATATTCACTTTTCAGGCGCGCCACTACCACATCAAACTGCAGTACACCGACTGCGCCGACGATCAGATCATTGTTCGCTATCGGACGGAAGACCTGTACAGCACCTTCTTCAGATAACTGAACCAGCCCTTTCAGTAACTGTTTTTGTTTTAACGGATCACGCAGACGAATACGACGGAACAGCTCCGGCGCAAAGTTAGGGATACCGGTAAACTTCATTTTCTCACCCTGAGTAAATGAGTCGCCGATCTGAATCGTGCCGTGATTGTGCAAACCGATAATATCGCCGGGCCAGGCTTCTTCAACGTGAGCACGGTCACCTGCCATAAAGGTCAGAGCATCAGAGATCACCACATCTTTCCCGGTACGCACCTGATACATCTTCATGCCTTTCTCATATCTGCCTGATACTACACGCAGGAAGGCCACCCGGTCGCGGTGTTTTGGATCCATATTGGCCTGAATTTTAAATACAAAGCCACTGAACTTCTGATCACTCGCCGCTACTTCGCGGGTATCCGTTTGACGGGGCATTGGCTGCGGTGCCCAGCTAACCAGACCATCCAGCATATGATTAACACCAAAGTTGCCCAGTGCCGTGCCGAAAAATACCGGGGTCAGCTGTCCGTCGAGAAAAGCCTGTTCTTCAAATTCGTGGGAGGCCCCTTTCACCAGCTCCAGCTCTTCACGTAGCTGGGCAGCCAGCTCGTCACCGATCGCTTCATCCAGCAACGGGTTATCCAGCCCTTTGATAATACGTTCCTGCTGGATGGTATGACCCTGGCCACTCTGATAAAGGTAAGTTTCATCTTTGTACAGATGATAAACCCCTTTGAATAGCTTACCGCAGCCGATAGGCCAGGTCACCGGCGCACAGGCAATCTTCAGCTCATTCTCAACTTCATCCATCACCTCCATAGGGTCACGAATATCACGGTCGAGTTTATTCATGAACGTCAGAATCGGCGTATCACGCAGCCGTGTGACTTCCATCAGCTTACGGGTACGATCTTCGACCCCTTTGGCCGCATCAATCACCATCAGACAGCAGTCGACAGCCGTCAGGGTACGATAAGTATCTTCAGAGAAGTCCTCATGTCCCGGGGTATCAAGCAGATTAACCAGTTTATCGCGGTAAGGGAATTGCATCACTGACGTGGTGATCGAGATCCCACGCTGTTTTTCCATTTCCATCCAGTCTGATTTTGCATGCTGACTGGAGCCGCGGCCTTTTACCGTCCCGGCGGTCTGGATCGCCTGTCCGAACAATAAAACTTTTTCTGTAATTGTGGTTTTACCCGCATCCGGATGCGAAATAATCGCAAATGTGCGGCGACGAGCCACTTCGTCTAAAAAGGGTGCTGTAGCCATGAACAGGTTCTTCACTGTTGGCGGAAAGGCATCGCAGTACTGCATTTCCGGAAAAATCACGCTGACCGGGAAGAGTTTCACCGGCTTTTCTTACGAAGATAACTGACCGGCAAGCGACTGCATCCGTCAATAATCCCGTACTCGCTGCAAAGAGGCTGCAATAAACATTTCTGCTAACCGCAAGACTCTGCCAGCACATGTTACATGAAACCGGACGTTTACGGTATGTCGGCCCGCAGAGTTTCCTGGCCGAAAGTGGCTGAATGATCCCCCGTCATCATCGGGTACAGTGATTTGTTACCCTGTCCGGGGAAAAAAGACCCACCCGGGACATTCTTCCGCTGAAAACAGATAGCAATGAGAAACAGTAGCATTACAGATACTAAATAATTCACATTATTAACTTAATGATTAATAAGGAAAAAATAACAGACCACAGCTTCACAAAACCCAAAAAGTGATGCATAATTGTTCACTATAATCTTACAAATCTTACTCTCTGTTTAAAAGGTCTCTGCTATGTTAACGCCTGATATGATTGCCCGCCTGAACGACCAACTGAATCTTGAGTTCTACTCAGCAAACTTATACCTGCAAATGAGCGCATGGTGTGCAGACAAAGGATTTGAGGGTGCTGCCTCATTCCTCAAAACTCATTCCCGTGAAGAAATGGATCATATGCAGCGTCTGTTCGACTACCTGAGCGATACCGGCGCATTGCCGGTTCTGGGTAATATTGAAGCACCGCCGGTCACTTTTGAATCACTGGCCGATGTTTTTTCACAGACTTACCAGCATGAACAATTAATTACCAGTAAAATTAATGAGCTGGCCCATGCCGCTATGACCACTCATGACTACTCTACTTTCCATTTCCTGCAATGGTATGTTGCCGAGCAGCATGAAGAAGAAAAAATCTTCAAAACGGTACTGGATAAACTGGGCATGCTGGAAAACAGCTCTAACGGCGCCTTCCTGCTGGATAAAGACTTAGGTCATATGAACAACGAAATCCATAATAAAAACGCCTGATTATCCATAAGGCAGAGGCTGTTCCTCTGCCTTTCTGTTCCGCTTCACAGCGCGAATAATCACCGGAAGCTGTGTGCTGATCTCCGGCCTTTACTGCATGATAATTTATTCTCCTTTGTGTCAGCCCCGCTACGTCTCACCTCGTTATTGGTTAACTAACATCAGCTAATGTTAACTGTTATAGTTTACCCCGGGGCATCTGTTTCTTTCTGACTGGTCAGTTATGTGATTAAGTGACAGCAAACTCGCGGAGGGCGTATGGACAAGATTAAACAGATACTGCAGCAGGAAATCGACCGTCTTAACCGGACCGAACAACGGGACAACCGGCCACGTTTCAGCTTTACTTTTTTGCGTAAACATCCGTGGCTGTGGTTAGTGATGTACCTCTGTTATGCCTTGTGCACTGCGCTGATCTTTTCGACAGAGATGCTGGGCTGGCCGGCGTTCTGGTTTGCTACCGCATTCGTACTGGGTATGAGCCTGCTGATGCTGATGGACATTAATCCGAAATACCGGTTTGAAGATATTGATACCCTTGACCTGCGAGTGTGCTATAACGGCGAATGGTACTATGTCCGCGCTGTTTCCGAACAATGTCTCAGGGCAATCAGCAACGATCCGGATATTCCTCAGCGGATAAAACAAGGCATTGCCCGGTTACAGGAGAAAAAAGGCGAAGTCGATTTTTACGATATTTATCATCTGACCTGGGGTCAGCGCCGTGCGGCAACGATCTGAAACACTCACTGACATAGCCGCGCAATCAAACGCCCCAGCACCTCCACTGCCAGTTCAGCCCGGTTATCCCAGGGCCAGGCTGCATTAAAGCGAAAGCAATGACGATATTGCTGTGTGGCGGAAAACAGTTCCCCCGGCGCAATACTGATATGTTCAGCCATCGCCTGGTGATACAGCAGAGTACAGTCGGTTGCCGGCGGTAATTCTACCCATAAAAAATGGTTCATCGCGTTTTACCGGGGAACGCTGCTTTTATCTTCAGGAAGAAGTATTCATTATCCCGGTATCCA